>JAUQXC010000518.1 GCA_030834825.1 Thermoflexales bacterium | reverse complement strand
CGTCATCATCGCCGAGAACACGAACAATCTCATCGAAGACGGCTCGTGCAGCACTGGCGGCGTCAACTTCCAGAGCGGCGATCCCCAGTTGGGGCTATTGGCCGACAACGGCGGGCCATTAGCCGCCGGGCACGTCATCTCCACCTATGCGTTACTGGAGGACAGCCCGGCGCTGGATACCGGCAACAACGCCACCTGTCCCGCTTATGATCAACGCCACCTGGCGCGGCCCCAGGGCGCAATCTGCGACCGTGGCGCGTATGAGCGCGGCCCGCTCCATCTGGACCTGCACGTAACGCCCGACGTGGAGGCGCCCTACCACGGCCTGGTCACCTACACCCTGGTCTTGACGAATACGGGCGCCGCGACCGACCCCGGCCTCTGGCTGACCGATACCCTGCCGCCCGGCGTGACCTTTGCCGATTGGATCATCTCGCCTACCGGGACCACGCGCAGCGGCGATCAACTCCTCTGGCAGGGCAGCCTACCCGGCGGCGCGACGCGCACCTGGGTCTTTGCGGCGCGCAACACCGGCGATCTAGACTTGCCCGGCGACTATGGCGACACGGTGCTCAACACTGCCCAGGTGAGCAGCGCCGCTAACCTGGGCAGTTGGGCGCAAACGGCCTTGCACGTGACCTGCGGTGATCCACTCACCGTGCAGAACTACTCGAACGATGAACCCTGCTCGTTGCGCGATGTCGTCACCAGGGCCCCGGCCGACGCCACGATCGTCTTCCGCCCGGTGCTGGCCGGGAAGACACTGCTGCAGGTCTATCACCCCCAATACAGCTGGCAGACTCCGCTCAGCGGCACCTTGCTGATCACCACGAACCTGACCCGGGACGCGAGCGCGCTCGCCGCGCCGTTCACCATCGATGGCAATCTGGCCGCGCGCCTCATCTACGTGGCCGACACAGTCCACCTCACCTTGAACAATCTGACGTTAATGCGCGGCAATGGCCTCAGCAGCATCGACTCCACGCAGAACGGTGGCGCGCTGCTCCTACGGGGCGGCACCGCCGTCACACTCACTCACGTCAGCGTGCTCAGCAACACGCTGGCGTATGGGCCTGCCGCAGGGGGAGGAATCGATGTCTATGGGGGCGGCGCCACGCTGACTATCCTGGACAGCGTTCTGGCGGGGAACCACAGCGGCTACTCCGGCGGCGCCCTCAGCGTGAGCCCCAACGACCATTACGGCCCGCCCATCACAGTGACGATTCGGCGCAGCACGTTTGCCGGGAATTTTGGTGGTCGGGGCGGCGCCATCGCCTTTGATCAGCAGTTGGTGGAGAATAGCGCGCAACGCATCCTCGTCGAGGACAGCCTCTTTAAGGACAACCTGTCATACGAATTAGGCGGCGGGATCGTGTGCTGGCTCGCGGCGAATAATCCGAGCGCTGTGATCAAAAACAGCACCTTCATTAGCAATGTGGCCGGGGTTGGTGGCGGCCTCTACGCCACCAGTAGCTGCCCCATGGAAATCTCCAACAGTACGTTCATCAGCAACACGGGGAATAGTAGCAACCATAAGAGCGGCGGCCTTAACTCCGATGGTGTTTTGACGGTCACCCACAGCACTTTCTCCGGCAATAGCGGCGGCATCAGCTCTTTTGGTTCGCTGTTTCTCCGGAATACCATCATCGCCAACAGCACCTCCGCGGCGGACTGCACGCCGACGGCCCTCGCCGCCAACATCAATAACCTGATCGAAGACGGCTCGTGCAGCGCGGGCGGCGTCAACTTTCAGACCGGCGACCCGCTGCTGGGGCCGTTGGCTGACGGCGGCGGGCGCACGCCGACGCTGGCGCTTCTGGCCGGTTCCCCCGCGCTCGATACCGCTGATACGGCCACCTGTCTGCCCACCGATCAACGCGGTGTGGCTCGGCCGCAGGGTGCGGCTTGCGATCGGGGCGCATATGAGGCCGCCGGGCTGCTCTCGCTGGCGAAAACCGTAGTTCCAGTCGCGCCACTTTATCATGGCAACGTGACCTACACCCTGGTCTTGAGCAATGTCGGCCTGGTGAATGCGGGCGGCGTCACTCTGACGGACATCCTACCGGAGCATGTCCTCTTTAGCGGCTGGGTAACCGCGCCGCCCCCTCAGACATACCACAATGGCAATCTCATCAGTTGGGCAGGACCAGTGGGCGCTGGAGAAATATTGACGTGGACCTTCATCGCCACGCACACAGGTACACCGCGTGAGTGGGTCACCAACACCGCCACCTTCAGCAGTCCGCTCCAAACCGGAGACGCCTCTGCGGGTTTCCAGGTAACGGCCTATGTGATTACGCCTACCGCCAGCGCAGGCGGGAGCATCACTCCCAGCACGCCGCAAATCGTCGACGCAGGTGCTGATCGCGTCTTTACGATTACGCCCAACTACGGCTATCACATCCTGGATGTTGCGATCGATGGCACTTCAATCGGCGCGGTGAATGTCTACACCTTCACTAACGTCATGGCCGATCACACGATCAGCGCAACATTTGATCTTACTGAATATACGATGATGACGGGTGTGGTGGGACAAGGGCAGGTCACCCGCACCCCCGATCAAGCCACTTACCTCTTCGGCAGCGTCGTGACGCTTACGGCGGTGCCACAAGCAGGCTGGTACTTCGGTCAATGGACGGGTGCGGCGAGCGGCACGCTCACGCAGACCACGGTGTTGATGGATGCGAACAAAGTCGTTACCGCCACGTTCTTCAATGTGCCGCAGACCTACTACACCTTGACGCTAAGTTTGATCGGTAGCGGCCTCATCACGCCCACCGTCGGCGCGCACACGTACCTATCGGGGACGGTGGTGCCGTTGAGTGCGAGCCCGACAGAGGGTTGGAAATTTATCGGCTGGAGTGGCGCTGTCGACTGCGCCGATGGATCGGTGCTGATGAACGTCAACAAACTCTGCACGGCGACCTTTGCGCGTTATCAACTCTATCTGCCACTGATCCTCAAGTAGGTGAGTCTAACGGACCGCTGATAAGTATTTGAAATCGGAGGGGAGCAAGCAAATTGCTTCCCTCCTTATAAATATCATTGGGCGGATCCTGTGTCGTTTTGTTTCACACTCTGGTCCGCTTCATACCACGCCAGGAGGCCCATTGTGCCCATGACGCCGCCCGATCTATAATGGCGCATATTCCACAAGACGGGGTTCACTTGACGATGTTCAAAGCCACCGCGCAGGCAAGCCCGAATATCGCCCTCATCAAGTAATTACCATGTAACACCCGTCATCGTCACGGCCCGCCTAGTGATTGGCCGTACGCAGCAAGCTGATTACAATTTTGTGCACAGGCACACAATCATAGAACCATGAAATCAGCGCCCAACTGCTAATATACTCCATCGATTGCCGGATAAACTGGTGCAATCTTCAGATCGACGAGCGGCTTGCTTGCCACAACGGCCCCACTGACAATACCGGTGGAGCCGTTTGTGCTTGTACACTGATCAGTTGTTGAACGAAGTCCGTTTCGCCCCAAGCCGCCGCGACCGAAACATTCTTCGCCTCAAAGACGTGCCACGCGTCAGTTCCTCACCGACACAGCCGAGATTACCAACGTCGACGATGAACTTTTGTTGCAAGCGTGTATTTCGCTGTACAGATTTCGTTAGAAAATCATCTCGTTTCGCTCACTCACCAGGCTTTGGCACACTTCTTGCATGAAATAGTAATAGGCGGCCATGACGATCCGCCGAATCACATTTTTCAATGGGAGGTTACCATGCACGACATCGACCGCACTCAGATGGAGACGTGGGAGGCCGAACCGGGCGAGTTCGAATATGAAACCTATCAGGAATTCGAAGGCCCGTTCAACGAAGTGGAAGAGATGGAACTGGCCTCGCAGCTGTTGGAAGTGACCGACGAAGCGGAGCTCGATCAATTCCTGGGCAGCCTGTTCAAGAAAGCCAGCCGCGCTGTCGGCTCATTCATGAAAGGGCCGATCGGCAAGCAGCTCGGCGGTATGCTCAAGGGCATCGCCAAGAAGGCTCTGCCGCTGGCAGGCGGCGCGCTGGGCTCTATCGTCCCCGGCGCAGGCACCATGCTCGGTGGTGCACTGGGTTCAGCCGCCAGCAATTTGTTCGAGTTGGAGTTGGAAGGTCTCAGCGCTGAAGATCAGGAGTTCGAAGTTGCGCGCCAGTTTGTGAAGCTGGCAGGCGAAGCTGCCAAGCAGGCTGCACAAATCCCGCCCAACGTGCCGCCGACCGATGCAGCCAAACAAGCCATCGTCACGGCCGCACAGCAATACGCACCCGGCTTGTTGAAGCAGACGCCCACGCCGGCGATGAGCGGTGGCGGACGCGGCCGCAGTGGCCGTTGGATTCGCCGTGGCAACAAAATTGTGCTGTATGGAGCTTAGCCGATGCCGTCCGCTCAAGGCGTAACATCTTGGTTCATGGCACAGGAGACGCGCGCACTGCTGACGCGCCTGGCGCGAGTCAAATCCTTTGCACTGCATGAAACCATGGTGCCCGCCGCAGCTATTTCACCCGCGGCGCAAATGGCAATCGAGCGATTTCTGGCCAGTGGCCGCCGCGAACTGCGCGATATGGCTCAAGCGTATCTGCTCTGGCTTAACCAGGGTGAAGGACTGCGCATGTCACCCGCCGAAGTGCAGCGCCGCTTCACCATCTTGCGGCTCCGCTTCAACGACGTTCTTTCACAATTCGATACGTTTGCGGATGTGCTCACGCAGCGCAGCGAGCACGAGACGGGAGTCTGGTTGGCGGGTCTCGATGTGGCCGCGGCCGATGCTCTGGCTTTGCCCGCTTACTACCGCGCTCCGCCGGTGATCTGCTATCTCGATCGCGGGCACGGGGCAGCCATTCGCCGAGCACGCACCAGACTGCCGGGCGGTGGCGAAAATCCAGTCGCCATCATCCGGGTCCCGCGCGAGCGCATGGTCGGCAGCGGCATCGCTTCATCGCTCGTGCATGAGGTCGGACATCAAGGCTCGATGCTGCTCGATTTGATTCCATCGATCCGGCCGCTGCTAAAGGGTCTACAACAGAGTGAGCCGCAACAGCAGATCGTGTGGCGCCTGTGGGAACGCTGGATTAGCGAGATTCTGGCCGATTTCTGGTCGGTGGCGCGCCTGGGTGTGGCGTCGACGTTGGGCTTGATGGGCGTGGTGAGTCTGCCCAGCGCCTTTGTCTTTCGCCTCAACCTCGACGATCCACATCCGGTCCCGTGGATTCGCGTGAAGCTGAGCTGTGCAGTCGGGCAGGCGTTGTATCCGCACCCGCAATGGCAGCGGTTATCGCAGTTATGGGACTCGTTCTATCCCATGCGCGATCTGGCAGAAGGCCGCCGGCAACTCCTGACGTTGCTCGCCGCAGGCATTCCGAGTTTCGTGGCGCTGTTGATCAATCACCGGCCCAGATCGCTGCGCGGGCACACACTCGGCGAAGTGTTGTCCGGCGCTGATCGGCAGCCAGCACGCCTGATGGCCCAGTATCAAGCCTGGCGGACATCGCCCAGCCGCTGGGCCACCGCACCCCCGGCGTTAGCCTTTGCCGTGATTGGCCAGGCGCGAGCCGCCGGGCAAATCACGCCGGAAGAAGAAAGCGGCCTAGTAGCGAATCTACTGACGACCTGGGCGCTGCGCAACACGCTCGATATAACCGCCAGTTGCGCGCCGCCTTTGACACCACACGCTGCCCTGGCAGCGTGATCCGAACAATGACCCTTCTAAAGGAGGCTAGCATGGGAAATGGAAAAAGTGTGCGCTTGTCGCGTTCACAGGTACGAGAGACACCCGACCTGCTGCTCTGGAAAGTGATTGAAGAGAGCACCAAGAATCTGTCGTTCGATGCCTACAACACCGTCATGGACTCGGTACTGTGCGGAGAGCCAGGAACAGACGGGCAGGCCGTGCGCGACGAAGTCGATAAGTTGAAGCGAAGACGGCATCTGCCTTACACCGACGTGGATGCCTACCGGCTCTTGAAGGTAGCCACCGAAGCCTACGTGGCAGTGAACTGCGGCGTCAACACGATCGAGCGGCTGAAGGATCAACCCGACCAAGCCGTCCTCGATCGCGTGGGCGCAGAGGGACTGGATCCCGATGAGTGGAACAAATGGTGGGAAGAATATCAGATTGGGACGAACGGTTCCTCCAGCCGGACTTTGCCGTTGCTGGCACGCATCAGGCAGAAGCTGCCTGATATCAGAGTGGTAACGGCTCTTCAGCAGGACTATGACCAGCAGAGACTGATCGAGTGCACAGAGATTCTGCAAGACAAGTTGACGAATCCCTGCCTGGTGGAATTGATTTGGTCCTACTGGCACGAAGAAGGCATGCTGGTGCAGACGATGAATGCCATCGGTCGGCGCTTCCAGAACATTCGTGGATCAGCCGATCGCGATCCGTTAGCCACGATGGAGATCGGTTATCTGCGCCCGTTGAGTAATCTGCTGTGGGGCTACATTCAAGACGAGCAGCACCGGCTGAGTATCATGCGCCGCGCCTATGAATATAACCATCACTATGGCCTGATATTGCAGGGCAAGGCCGTGCCCGAGTTGCGTCCAGCCGACAGCCGCAGCAAATTCCTGGAAACCTTCCACAATCTGCTGCACTTGAGCTCGATCTTCTTTCAACAGGATGACGACACTACCGTCATTGCCGATGGATTCCCACTACTCAATGCGCTGAAGGATCTGCAGCTGGTGTTGACCGAGGGGCAGCACAATCAGTTCGGCGACTTGCCCTCCACGGCACGCATCGAAATGCTGATGCAGCAGTGGCTGCTGGCCCGGCCCGAATTTCGCGAAGCTCTGCCCTCGCGCGAGTCGGTGGTCTACCCTGAGCCGTGGATGGAACGGGTGGATACCATGAAGAAACTGCAAGGCTGGTCTGATACCAGCGTCCGGCAGTTCCGCAATCTGGCGGTGTATGGCGAGCAGCTCCTGCTATCGGTGCGTTACGGCGCGTGGACTGACATCGACGACGGCGCCCACGCAACGATCTGGGCGCGCTGGTGGCGGCCTGCGATTCAGAGCTACATCTACGCTTATCGCGCGGTCAGCGGCGTGGACTTGACGGCCGACGTGACCAGTCCGCAAGACATCGCGCTGCGCAGCACGCAGCCTTCGGTGCTGCTAAGCCAACGATCGCCGAATGGATCGAGCGGATTGGCGCTGCCGGCAGCCTCACCCGCGGCCAGTGCAATTCGTGCGCCACAACGAGCGGCAGCGCGGCGTTAGTCCGGGTAAGCCGAGTCAGCCGTGCTCGACTTTGCCTCTGCGCTCTACCTGGGCATCCGGCATGCGAGCGGGTCGTTGCGTCCGTGGGATCAACTCACGACTGGCGTACCGGCTGCGCTCGCTGCGCCGTCCGAAGAAGAGGCCGTAACCGATCGGCTGGCGCGGCTCGTCGGCTGTGAGCAAGCCGCGCTGGGCACATCGACACTGCATCTGTTCTGGGATCTCTTCGGATTGATCGATCCCGATCGGGTGACGATCTATGCCGATGCCGGACTGTACCCGATCGGTTGGTGGGGCATCGAACGAGCCGTGGGACGCGGCGCACAGCTGCGCACCTTTCCCCACCACGATGTTGAAGCGCTGCAGCGACTGTTACACCGCGATCGACATCGTCGCAAGCCGCTGATCGTCAGCGATGGTTTTTGTCCGGGCTGTGGGCGTAGAGCGCCATTGGCCGACTACTTGTATCACGCGGGAATGTACGACGGCCAACTCATCATCGATGATACCCAGGCCCTGGGGATCTTCGGCCACTCGATCGGTCCGGCGGCCCCCTACGGTCATGACGGCGGCGGATCGTTGCGTGCCGCTCACTTGAGCGATCCCCGGGTGCTGGTGATCAGCTCGCTGGCAAAGGCTTTCGGTGCGCCGTTGGCGATGATCGCCGGAAGTCACGCGAATATCCGTCGCTTTGAAGCGCAGAGCAAAACGCGCGTGCATTGCAGCCCGCCGTCGATCGCGGCCCGGCACGCCGCCGAACATGCCCTGCACATCAACGATCGATGTGGCGACGAATTGCGGTGGCGTTTGGCACAGCGGGTGCGGTACTTCCGCCGACGACTGGCTGACAGCGGACTTGGTGTGACTGGCGGGATGTTTCCGGTACAGACGTTGGGGCGCTTGAACGGCATCAGCGCGATCACGCTGCACGAACAGCTGCTCGAACGCAACATCAAAACCGTGCTACAGCGCGGACGAGGCCGGGCGCAGCCGCGCCTCACTTTCATCCTCACCGCGCGGCACAGCCTGGCCGACATCGATCACGTTATCGGCGAACTGACGCCCGCGCCGAGAAGGGAGCGTGTTGCGTCGCCGCCTTGAAAGTAACCGGCGGCTGAAGTCTTCAGCCTGATCGGTCGTGTGGGAGGAGTATCATGTCGAATCCATTCGAGTTTGAAGCAGAACCGTTCGAGTTCGAATCAACCGCCGACGAGTTGATTGAGTCGCTGGCGCCAGAGCTCGCCGACGAGGAATGGTCGGAAGAAGCATGGCGCTTACGCAGCGCGCGTCCGATTCGCAGTCAACGGCCGCTGCCGCGTATGCTTCGCCCACCCCGGCGGCCACAGAAACCGATCGGGCGTCTGCCGCGCCGACGTTGGCCGATCGGTTATGGATCGGTCGTAGCCATTGCGCCCGATTCGGGATCACAGTCCAGCGAGTATACGCGTTGGGTGCAAAGCACACTCAATCAAGTGCTGGGACTGCAGCTGCCGATCGACGGCGTACTGGGAATCGAGACACGCAGTGCCATCCGCAGCTTTCAGCAGCAACAAGGTCTGCCCCCCGATGGGATTGTCGGCCCTGCCACTGAAGCCGCGCTTACCGCGGCCAGTCAAACACAACCGCCGCAAGTCCAAGATACAACCTCGGAGTTTGAAACTTTTGAGTTCGAAACAGATGCCAGCGAATGGGAAAGTGAAGTCAATCGCAGCAGCCGCGACTACATTAAGTGGGTGCAGCGATCATTGAATCAGATCATGGGGTTGCGCCTGGCCGTCGACGGCATCCTCGGCTCGTACACGCGCAGCGCTATTCGCAGTTTTCAACAGCGGCGCGGCCTGCTTGTCGACGGCATCGTCGGCCCGCAGACGGAAGCGGCCATCAAAGCCGCCTTAGGTGGTGCCGCTCCGTCGCAACCACAACCTACGCAGCCCACACCGGCGCCTGGTGGCACGTATGGTCCCGGCTCAACGCTCCGGCAAACAGCTGTGCAGGTGGCGTTGGGCGAATGGGCCCGCTGGAATTTTGGCAATATCAAAGAATCCGCTGCCTCCATGCGGCCGGTGCTGGAAGCTTATTGGCGCGCCACGCCCAGCGGGGTTCCCACCAGCTCCAGTTGGTGGTCAAACGTCGCCTGGAGCGCAGCGTTTATTTCGTGGGTCATGCTCAACGCCGGAGCAGGCAACAACTTCCAGTATTCCAGCGCGCATACCGACTACGTCGGCGCGGCAAAGCGGAATCGAATCGCTAACAACGGCAATCCCTTCTATGCCTATCGCCTCCACGAATTTGCGCCCCGCCCCGGCGATCTGGTGTGCGTGGAACGCCAGGACGGTAACGGCGTCTGGAGCGGTGTCAACTACGACAACGTCGATCAGGGCTTTCGCGCCTCACACTGCGATGTCGTCGTCGAGGTGCAACCGGGCAAGCTGCTCACCATCGGCGGCAATGTCAGCGACTCCGTCTCGCAAAGCACCGTCACGATCGACAACACCGGGCACGTGATTCAGTCACGCTATTACGCCGTGGTGCGGGTGGGAGCGTGAACATGTATCCAGTCAATTTTCAGATCGAGCCGTTCGAGTTCGAAGCCGAACTTGAGGACGAAGTTAACCGCCAGAGCCGCGACTACATCAAGTGGGTGCAGCAGTCGCTGAATCAGATCATGGGGCTGAAGCTGGTCGTCGACGGCGATCTAGGCCCCCAGACGCGCAGCGCCATTCGCAGCTTTCAGCAGCGGCAAGGCCTGAAGGCCGATGGCATTGTCGGTACGCAGACCGAAACGGCGATTAAGGCTGCGCTGGGCACGAGCCTGCCCATGAGCAAATGTGAGGTGCTGGATAGTTTCGAATTTGATAAAGATGCCGTGCGGCCGATCCATCAGGTCAAGCTGATCGAGCTAGCCAAGCGCATCTCTGCCAGCCAGACCACGTCACAACCGATCGTGGCGATCCGGCTCATCGGTCACACCGATCCCGTCGGATCCGCCGCCTACAATCTCACATTGGGCCGCCGCCGCGCCGATCAAGTCCGCGTGCGGTTGGGCGAATTGATCGATCAAGTGCGGCGCGGCCTCGCCGCACAGATCGCCTTCACGGTCGACACGCGCGGCGAGACACAACCGATTTCGAGCGATCCGGTCAAGAATCGCCGTGTCGAGATCTGCCTGGAAATCAAGCCCAAGCCGATCGGGCCGGTGAAGCCCGTCGGCCCCGATACCCGCCACAGGCGCTGGTTTACCACCGGCGGCACACCGGCGATGCAGCCGATCCGGGCGGGTAATCAGGCCATCTCGTTCGTGGGCGGCCCTGACACGTTTAGGGCCATGGTCAGGGCCCTGCGCACGGCCACATCACGCGAACACTACATTT
>JAUQXC010000517.1 GCA_030834825.1 Thermoflexales bacterium | reverse complement strand
ATGCCCACTTGTGCGAGGCCGAGCACCTCGGTCCACACTGCCGCGAGATGTTCCTCAAGCGCATTGCGGGGTGCACTAAAAGCGTCCGCGACTACCCGTTGCGTCTGATCGGGCGGCGGTAAGGCCCGCCGATCGAGTTTGCCATTGGGGTTGAGCGGCAAGGCATCCAGCGTAACGAAGGCGGTGGGGACCATATAGTCCGGCAACCGCTCGCGCAAGAAGTCGCGCAGCTGACTAATCAGGTTGACATCCTGCTGCGCAGCTTGCGGCACGAGATAAGCGACCAGGCGTTTGTCCCCCGGCGTATCTTCGCGCGCGATAACGGCGGCATCTTGCAGAACGGGATGATTGCTCAACAACGTTTCAATCTCGCCTAACTCAACCCGATAGCCGCGAATCTTGACTTGAAAATCCAGGCGCCCCAGGAATTCAAGATTGCCATCGGGCAGATAGCGCACTAAATCGCCGGTGCGATAGAGGCGGCTTCCCGGCTGTTGGCCGAATGGGTCAGGGATGAATCGCTCGGCTGTGAGGTCGGGGCGACCTAGATAACCGCGGGCGACACCCGCACCCCCGAGGCAGAGTTCACCGGGAACTCCTTGGGGTACTGGGTGCTGATAAGCATCGAGGACGTACACCTGAATGTTGTCGAGGGGGCGGCCTAGAGGAACGGCGCCAGCCCGATCGGCTGACCAAGTCTCAACCGCATACGCCAAGACAGAGACCGTCGTCTCAGTGGGTCCATAGTGATTTTGAATCACGAGCTCGGGGCGCAGGGATCGAACTTTATCCAGCGTGCCCCATTGACTGGCTTCTCCGGCCAAGATCAAGCGCTGCTGCGGAATCACGCTGGCTGGATCGGGCTGCATCAGCAGATTGTCAAAATGACTGGGCACGAGCTTCATGACATCGATCCGGTGCCGTCTGAAGTAATCGGCCACAGCTTCGGGATCAACGGCGCGTTCATAAGGGATGACGTGGAGTTGTCCGCCCGTGCACAATGCACCATAAACCATGGGCGTACCTAGATCGGCGGCAAAGGTGGACACGATCGCATAGCTGAGGCCTGAGGGTAAGGCCAGCCGCTTCAGGACGGCTTGTAGGTAATTCAAGTAGCTGCGCTGTTGAACAGCGACCCCTTTGGGTTGACCGGTTGAACCGGAAGTGAACAAGACATACATCAAATTATCGGGAACAACATTGATCGCGAGGTTGTCGGTAGGACAGGCGGCCAGCGCGGGCCAATCTCGATCCAAACAAAGCACTTCCACAGCCCCTGGTTCCGGCAGCGAGTGCGCCAGATGGGCTTGGGTCAAGAGAACGGGTACCTGAGCACTTTGCAGGATCGCCCGCAGACGATCGGGGGGATAAAGAGGATCAAGCGGCACATAGGCGCCCCCCGCTTTGAGAATGCCCCAGAGTCCCACCATCAGATCGAGAGATCGATCCATAAACAGGCCAACGCGCACTTCCGGCCCAATACCCCGCTGTCGCAACCAATAGGCTAGACGATTGGCCCGCTCATTCAACTCGCGATAGGTGTAAGAGTGGTCTTCGCAGGTCACGGCCAGAGCCTGGGGTGTGCGGGCGACCTGGGCCTCAAAGAGTTGCGGAATGCTTGGTGCAGCCGGCAGTGGGGCTGATGTTTGATTCCATTCCACCAGTAATTGTTGGAGCTCGCTTCTCGGCAAGAGTGGTAGATCGGCCACGCGTTGTTGTGGGTTTGCGGTAATGCCTTCCAGCAAAATCTGAAAATGATCCGGCAGACGTTGAATCGTTTCTAAATTGAAGAGATCGGTGTTATAGGTCAGCGTGCCGCTTAGCGCCTCAGGTCCATCTTCTAGCGCCAGACTGAGGTCGAATTTAGCCGTACCACTATCGGTTACCAGGAATTCGACTTCCAGTCCAGGCAGCTGAAGTGCCGACTGTGACATGTTGTTGAAAATGAACATGACCTGGAAGAAAGGGCTATAACTCAGGCTGCGTTCAGGCTGCAACTCTTCCACCAATTTCTCAAAGGGCAGATCCTGATGGGCGTAAGCTTCCAGGGTCGCGTGGCGGACCTGTTGCAGTAATTCAGCGGCACGAGGGTTGTGGGTCAAATCTGAACGCAGCACCAGCGTATTGATAAAGCAGCCGATGAGGCCTTCGCTTTCCGATCGATTCCGTCCGGCGATGGGCGTGCCAACGACAATATCGCCTTGCCGGGTATAGCGCTGGAGCAGGATTTGAAAGGCGGCCAGCAAGGTCATGAACGGCGTCACCCCGGTCTGTTGTGACAGGCTTCTCACCGCCTGAGTGAGA
>JAUQXC010000516.1 GCA_030834825.1 Thermoflexales bacterium | reverse complement strand
TCAATAAAGAGAGACCGATACTCGCGACATCCCAACTCTCCAAGTCCCGACAAGGCACGCCACCGATTATAAGGATCTGTATTCTTTAGACAGCGCAGAAGGTAAGGTGCTACCTCTTGGCAACCTTTATCGATCGCAAGTCCTGCAAGATAAATCTGCGGACCATCCAAGAGTGTTTCCCAGTGCTGATTCAGATAGGACAACAATTCTGAACAAGACATTGTTTTGAAGATCTCTTCTTCTTCTTTCTCATGTTTGAGCCAATCAGATTCAAGTGGTTTATTGTTCATCAACACCTCCCATTTAAGGCAAAGGGCCGTGTAGAGCATTCCACATACGTTTAGCCTCAGTATCGATCATCTGTCGTTGAGCCTGGAGGAATTGTCTGGCTTCTTCGCTCCATATGCTCGCCTGCAACGCTCCGTCTATTTTTCGTTTCGCGTTGAGAAGACCTTCATAAGCGCTTTTGACTTCTGTGAAGTGGCTCATGCGTTTTGAGTTAGGCAATATTTCGCCTAGTCGCTCGCGTCGCACTGCATCCAAATGCCAGTTGTTAGACTTAGCCAAGTTCTTTTGAACATCCCATCGTTTTATCTCCCTCCGCGCATCTTCAACAGAACGATAGCGGGATGAACCTCCTCCACCAACAACTCCCCGCGTTCCACCACCGCCCCCACCGGCACGCGCCAAATATACACTGCCTTGCGCGGTCTTAACGCCTATCTGGATTATACGAAGCCCGCTTGATGCTCGCGCCCCTGCCTGTGCATACACCAACAGTCCGCGGGCCGCTAGGCGCACCCCTCACCCTTCACGTTTCTCCACACCAACCCCAACGCCGCCGTCGACGCCCACTGCCCGGCCAGTGCCGTGTGTCCGCCAAAGCCGCGCTCGACGGTCTTGACGTCATCGGATGTCACCAACGCGAGCATCAACTTCAGGCTGCGTTGCACTGCGTGAGGTGCAGCCATCACCGAGGCGCACAAGCCTAGATCGCTGCCGCGTTCCGCACGGATGCGGTGCGCCGCGGCGGTCACGGCGGCGAGATCGTTCAACGTTCCCTCGGCCAAAGTCACCGCGCCATGAAAAGCTTCACCCAGCTGCGCGAGTCGCCCACCCAGCACGCCGCCCGTGCCTGCTTCGGCGCTAGCTAAGCTCAAGTGTTTAGCCATCAGCCGGCCTGCCACCACGCTTTCCAGCGTTTCGTCGTCCGCGCCGAAGATGAATTGCCCTACCTGCTCGCGCACTCGCCGTTCCATCTCCGCATTCAGCACGCAGGCTTCTTCCAGCGTGGCCGCTTTCGCCGTGATGCGAATATCCACCTGCCCCACCTTGGCCGAGAGGCCCACCGTCGGATTCGCCGACATTTCCAGATCGCCGATCGCTTCGTCGATGCGGCTTTCGCCCTGCCCCACGGTGTGCAACGTGCGAATGACAATCACCTCCGTTAGCTGCAACTTCTCTTTCAGATAGGGCAGCACCACATGCTCCATCAGGTATTCCATCTCGCGCGGCACACCGGGCAGGCTGATGATGAGGCGCGCGTGATGTTCGACGATGAAGCACGGCGCGGTGCCTACCGGATTCTCGATCGGGATGGCATTCTGCGGCAGATAGGCCTGCCGGCGATTATTCTCGCCGATAGGCGCGCCCTTCGGCACGCCATAAGCCTGAAAGCGCGCCTGAATCTGCTGCAACAGCTCGTCGCTGAAGATCAGTTCGCGGTCCACCGCGCGCGCCACCGCCGGGCGCGTGACATCGTCCACGGTCGGGCCCAGGCCGCCCGTCGTGATGATCACGTCCGATCGGTTCAATGCGATCCGCAGCGCTTCTTCCATCCGCTGCTCGTTATCGCCGACGACGGTCTTGTAGAACAGGTTCAGGCCAATCTCGCGCAGACGCCGCGCGATGTAGGTGGAATTCGTATCGACCACTTCACCCAGCAGCAGCTCACTGCCGGTGGCAATAATTTCAGCGTGCATGATTTTTCCTTGGTGAGAAACCCGGTTTCTTCGCTCGAAATAAAAAGACCTGGCAAGCATCGCCTGCCAGGTCCAAGTCTAACAGATTCTTACGCCGCGGGGCGCGGCCGCCAGAGCAGCTGCTCGCGGATGGCCAGATCGCTGCCGCGAATCTTAAAGGACAAGTCGGCGGCAATGTTGCGCATGACCCGATACCCCATCTCTGGATAAGTATCGCACAGTTTGATGAACTTGCCACGTTGAATGGCCAGCAGTTGCGTCTCGGTTTCGGCGCAGCGCGCCGAGGCGGTGCGCAAGCCTTGATCGACCAGAGAGATTTCACCAAAGGTCTGCCCGGTGCGCAGGGTGGCGATGGTCACCGGCATGCTGCCCCGCTTCTTGGCGCCCGGCCCACCGACGATCGACGGATCGACCAGGATCTCCACCGCGCCGCGCGCGATGACAAACATTTCCTCACCCTGGCTGTTTTCCTCAAAAATGAGGTCGCCCAGCTTGACGAAGCGCTCTTCACAGATGGAAGCCAGCATCTCCAGCTGCGCGCCGGTCAAATCATAGAAAATATCTGTCCGCCGTAAAATATCGATCTTTTCCATGGGAGGGCTCCCGTGCCGCAAGATTAAAACTATTCTAGCACACTGCCCTGGCAAATGACAACTAGACTTGACGCTGGTTAAGCAATCCGTTACGATAGTGTAACTTCCCAACCATGACCCACACACGCCAGACGCTGGGCCAACGCGGCGAACAGTACGCCGCCCACTACCTGACCGCACACGGTTATGCCCTCCGCGAGCGCAATTGGCGCTGCGCCGTAGGCGAGCTTGATCTGGTGGCCGAGAAAGACGGCGTGCTGATCTTCGTCGAAGTGCGCACCCGGCACGGCGATCGACTGGGGACGCCCGAAGAATCGATCACGCCCGCCAAGCGGGCTAAGCTCATCGCCGCCGCGCAGACCTACCTTGACGAGCACGGCCAGGCCGATCGGGATTGGCGCATCGACGTGGTGGCCATCGAAGTCGGATCACTGGGCGAAGTGAAGCGCTGCGCCCTGATCGAGAATGCGATTGAGGAAACGTGAAGACGTCTGCCACTCCCCGGCTCATCTGTCTGGTCGGCCCTACCGGCGTGGGTAAGACCGCGCTGGCGATCGAACTCGCGGAACACCTCAACGGCGAGATCGTTTCGGCGGATTCGCGCCAGATCTATCGGGGCATGGACATCGGCACCGGCAAACCCACGCCCGAGCAGCTGAGCCGCGCCCGGCATCATCTGATCGATCGTGTCGATCCCGATCAAGCCTACACCCTCGCCGAATATCAAGCCGACGCCTACGCCGCCATCGACGACATCTTCGCCCGCGGCCGGCAGCCGCTGCTTGTCGGCGGCACGGGCCTCTACGTACGCGCCGTGACCGAAGGTCTGCAAATTCCAGCGGTGCCTCCCCACACTGAACTGCGCGCGCAGCTGGAAGAACGCCGGATGCGCGAAGGCGGGGACAAGTTATATGAAGAGTTGCAACAAGTCGATCCAGAGGCCGCGGCCAAGATCGATCCGCGCAACGTACGGCGCACCATCCGTGCCCTGGAAGTGTATCTTGCCACCGGCCAGAAGTTCAGCGCCGCCGGGAAGAGCGAACCTCCGCCGTTTGCCGTGCGCCGCCTCGGCTTGACGCTGCCCCGTGACGAGCTATACCGCCGCGTCAATGCCCGGGTGGACGAGATGATCGCGCGCGGCTGGTTGGACGAAGTGCGCGTGTTGGCCGCCCAATACGATTGGCGCTTGCCCGCGCTCTCGAGCCTGGGCTATCCGCAGCTGGGCGCCGTGCTGCGCGGCGAACTGACGTTGACCGAGGCCATCCGTGAGATCAAACACCACACCCATCGTTTCATCCGGCATCAATACGCCTGGTTCCGTCTCCGCGATCCGCGCCTTGAATGGTTCGAGGCCAGTCAGACACCAGTGGGTGAAGAGTGGTACACCTGGCTGACTAGCACGTAAGAATCAGTTGACACCCATTGCAGACAGACTACAATGTAAGCACTGTTTCGATCAGGGGTATAGGAGGCAACCATGCTAGGTCTGGAAGCATTGAAATCTGTTCGATTTGTTGTGGGGCGGGACGGCCGCCCTGCAGCCGTGCAACTGGACATGGAAACGTGGGAAGCGTTGCTCGACTATCTCGAAGACACGGAAGATCGCGAAACCGTCAAAAGCATGGTTGCCAAGCTGCGTGCTGGGCCGCAAAAATCCAAAGCCGTGCACTGGTCAGATGTACAAGCGGAATGGGAGAATTAAGTTTAGCCTGCCATGCCAGTGTTCGATCTCCTCATCGAAGCAGACGTTCACGAGCTGCGCAAACATCTGCCCGGAAATATTCGCCAGCAGATCAAGCGGGCAATTGACGATCTGGCGCACGAACCTCGGCCACCTCGCAGCCGCGCACTTGATGTGACCGATCTGGACATTGCACCGCAGATCGAAATCCGTCGACTCCGGCTTGACCCATACCGCATTGTGTATGCTCTCAGCGATCAAGAAAACTGGGTTTGGATCCTCGCTATTCGGCGACGCCCACCTTACGACTACGACGATCTCACTGATCTTGTCGACAGGCTGAAATAGATCTTCCGGCTATAACTTGACTCTGCCTGAGTCACGCGGTAGACTATTTTCACCACAGCCAAGTCAAGTGAACGATGTTACGCCAGAGGAGCTGTACAGCTCCTCATTTTGTTGGACCATGTACTTTAATCCATCGACCAACCCTCATCCCGATCGAAACCAGAATCGACACAGCTTGCGCGTGTGGTTAATCGGCGCATTGTTTGTGCTGGGCACAGCCGCCATCTTGATCGTGCCGCTGTTCACTGCCGGCCGGGTGGCGTTGGACGCGGGAAATGTCGCACGGGAAGACCTCAACGCCCCGCGCACCATCAACTATGACAGTGTCATTCTCACCAAGCAGGATCGAGATGACGCCGAACGCAAGGTTGCCATCCAGTACGATCCGCTCGACCTGCGAGTGCCGCGTCAGCAAGTGGCCAAGGCCCGGGGCGTGCTGGATTACATGCGTGCGGTGCGCGCCGACCCGATCGGCTCCCGCGCCGAAAAGCAGGCGCTGCTCAACCGCATCGACAACGTGCGGCTGACGCCCGAAGTGATCGATCAGCTCCTGGAGCTGCCGGAAGAAACGTGGCAGCGCGTGGCACAGGAAGTGGTGGCCGTCATCGACTCGGCCCTGCGCGAGGAAATCCGCGATACCAACGTGGAGGAAATGAAGGCGCGGCTGCCGGCGCGCGTCGCGATCGATCTGAATGAGCAGCAGACGCAGTTGGTCAGCCAAATCGCCCAGAACTTCATCATCCCCAACCGCCTCCGTAACGACGAGGCCACGGATGCCGCGCGCCAGGCCGCGCGCGATCAAGTGCCCCCGCATCAACGTGAAATTGAAGCCGGGCAGATCATTGTGCGCCAGGGTGAGATCGTGACCGATCTGCAGATTGAAGCGCTGGACCAGTTGGGCCTGCGGCAAACGCAGATCAGTTGGAACAGCATCCTGGGTTATGCTTTGACGGCGCTGTTGGCGGCCTTGCTCATCGGGCTGTACATTTGGCGTTTCGAGCCGCACTTGCTCACTCGGCCGCGCGCGTTGTTCTTGCTGCTCCTGCTCCTGTTAGCCTTCCTCATCGTCGCCAAGTTGATGACCGTCAACCGCACCGTTATGCCATTCATCTATCCGGCGGCGGCCTTCTCGATGCTGGTGGCCGTGCTGGTGGGACCCGGCATCGCGCTGACAGCGACGATTGTTCTCGCGGGCCTGGTCGGCATTATCGCGAATAATTCATTCGAAGTAAGTGTCTATACGGCGGTTGGGGGCATCGTCGCCATTTGGACGCTCAGCAGTGCCGAGCAGCTCAATAAGTTTTTCCTGGCGGGCGTGTATGTGGCCCTGGCCGACAGCCTGGTGATTCTGACGTTTCGTGCTCCCGCCGGTACGCTCGATGCCGTGGGGCTGCTCACTCTGATCGGAGCTGCGACATTGAACGGCGGCCTCGCGGCCAGCCTGACGCTCGGCGGCCTCTTTCTCATCGGCAATCTATTCGACGTGACCACGACCGTGCAGCTGCTGGAGTTGGCGCGGCCCACTCATCCGCTGTTGAACGAACTCTTGCATAAGTCGCCCGGTACGTATCATCACACCTTGATGGTGGCGAATCTGGCCGAACAGGCCGCCGAGCGCATCGGCGCAAATTCATTGCTGACGCGCGTCGGAGCGTACTATCACGACATCGGCAAAATGATCCGGCCCTATATGTTTGTCGAGAATCAAGTGGAGGGCGCCAATATCCACGATCAATTCAATCCGCGCACTAGCGCCGAGATCATCACCAGTCACGTGACCGAAGGCATTGATCTGGCGAAAAAATATCGTTTGCCGTCGCGGGTGCGCGCCTTCATTCCCGAGCATCACGGCACCATGCGGGTCAGCTTCCTGTATCAAAAAGCGATCGAGCGCGCGCCAGGCGGCGCAGCCGAGGTGGACGAGTCGGCCTTCCGTTATCCCGGCCCCAAACCACAGTCGAAGGAGACCGCACTGCTGATGCTGGCCGACGGGTGCGAAGCCACCGTGCGCGCCAATCGGCCGGCGTCGCCCGATCAGGTCAACGAGCTGGTGCGCAAAGTCATCGGCGATCGCATCGCGTGGGGCCAGCTGGATGAGTGCCCGCTGACGATCGCCGATCTCGACAAGGCGCGTGAGTCGTTTGTGACCACGCTGCAGGGCATGTATCATCCGCGCCTGCGCTATCCAGAACAAGAGCAGAAGACGGAGCCCTCCCAGCGGGTCGCACGCGCGAATGGCGCTCCGCTGCCGGAAGCGCCGACCGCGAACGTCGCAGCCGCTGCGAAAACTGAAGAAAGCCCAGAGGAACAGAGTGATGGAACGATCACGTACAACCACGAAAGCGAAGATCCCAGCCGCGCGTAAATCACAGACCGCACGGATTGACGTGCAGGTTGCCGCGCGATACCGGACGAAGGTGAAACCGGCTTTCCTGCGGAGGGCCGCACAGGCGACCTTGGTCCAGCAACGCGTGCAGGCCGGAGTCGAATTGACGATTGTGATCACGGGCAATGCCCAACTCCGCTCGCTGAATCGCACCTTCCGTGACGTCGATGCCCCGACCGACGTTTTGTCCTTTGCCACCGACGAGCGGCTGCGGCCCGACGCAGTTTATCTGGGCGACGTGATCATCTCGTACCCCCAGGCGCGCGAGCAGGCGAAGGTTGGCGGACATGCCGTACAGGCCGAGCTGCAATTGCTAGTGGTACACGGTGTGCTGCACCTGCTCGGACACGATCACTACACCGAAGCCGAGAAGAATGTCATGTGGAAGGCCCAGGCCGCTGTGTTGAAGAAACTCGGCACGGCCCTCCTCACCGAACCCCAAGTGGGACAGAGCCAGCGAAAGCGATGAAACGTCTGCTCTATTCTCTGAGATGTGCGGGGGAGGGCATCGGGTATGCGGTTCGAACGCAAGCCAATCTGCGCATTCATCTCACATTGACCGGGCTGGTGCTCATGGCCGGCCTGTGGTTGCAGCTGGCCCCGATCGAGTGGGCCATCCTCGTCGTCCTGATCGCGGTCGTGCTGTCCGCCGAACTGTTCAACACGGCGCTCGAAGCCACCCTCGATCGAGTCAGTAGCGAGGAGCATCCCTTGGCAAAAATTGGCAAGGACGTGGCTGCCGGAGCGGTGCTGATCTGTGCGCTTGGCGCGGTGCTGGTAGGGCTGTTGATCTTTGGGCCGCACCTGCTGGCGTTGATCGCGCGGGGATAATCCCCCGACCCGATCGTGTTATACTTGGTTCATTGACTGTGGAGGAGCCGCAACGATCATGCAAGAGCCAACGACGACGTATCTCACGCCGGAAGGCAAACTCAAACTGGAAGCCGAACTGGAAGATTTGAGGACCAACAAGCGCCGCGAGTTGGCCGAACGCTTGAACTTTGCCATCAAGCAGGGCGACCTGTCGGAGAACGCCGATTATATTGCCGCCAAGGAAGATCAGGCCTTTCTGGAAGGGCGCATCCGCACCATCGAGGTGATGTTGCGCCACGTGACCATCATCGAGGAGCAGAGCGGCGGCGAGGTGCGCCTCGGTTCGCGCATCAAGGTGCAGGAAGTCGGCCAGGACGACGAGGAGCTGTTCAACATGGTGGGCGCCGCCGAAGCCAATCCGCTGGAGGGCAAGATCAGCAACGAAAGCCCGCTGGGTAAGGCGTTGCTGGGCAAGCATATCGGCGACGAAGTGGAAGTGGAAGCGCCCAACGGCAAGATCAATTTCAAAATTGTGGCAATTGAGTAATTCACCTTCATATTATGACCAGCAATTTTCTCTTCGGCACGGTGGGGTCCCCCCTCAGCACACCCAAGAAACCCGGCGGCACACCCGGTGGTATTTTGCGCCTGCGCGAGTTGAAGCTCGACGCGCTGGAACTGGCCTGGGTGCAAAGCGTGCGCGTGGGCGATGAAACCTGCGCGGTGATCAAGTCCACCGCGGTCGAGGCGAAACTTGCCCTCAGCGTACACGCCCCGTACTATATCAACCTCAACGCGCAGACCCAGGAGCTGTGGCAGGCCAGCCGCGATCGACTGCTGGCGGCGGCGCGTGCGGGTTACAAAGCCGGTGCGACCGACATCATCTTCCATCCCGGCTCGTACATGAAGGCTGACCCGGTGGCGGTCAACCAGATCGCCGTGCGGCGCTTAGCCGAGGTTGCGGCGCAGTTGAAAGCCGAGGGCGTGAACGTGATTCTGCGCCCGGAAACGATGGGCAAGAGCGCCATGCTCGGCACACTGGAAGAGACCATCGCGTGGTCGCGCGCGATCGAGGGGGTGCTGCCCTGCATCGATTTCGCCCATCTGCATGCCCGTCCGGGCGACGGCAGTTTCAACTCCTATCAGGAATTCAGCGCTGCCTTGAAGTTGGTTAAAGATGGTCTGGGCACGCGCGGTCTAAAGTCGCTGCACATCCATCTATCCGGCATCGATTACGGCCCGAAAGGCGAGAAAAAACACCTGCCGTTGAAAGAAGCCGACCTGAAATACAAGGAACTCTTCCGCGCCCTGATCGAGCTGAAGGCCGGCGGGCGCATTTTGTGCGAAAGCCCATTAATGGAAGAGGATGCGTTGGTGATGCAAAAGGCTTATCGCCGCCTTGCGGCGAAAAAGGTTGAGGGCTGAGGAATGAAGGATGAAGATCAAAAACTTCATCCCTCAGCCCTCAGCTTTCATCCTTTGGGCTATCGTCGCGCTCCTCTGGGCCAATCTGCCCTATCTCATCGGTTACGCCTCCTCCACATCTCAAAATCAGTTTGGTGGATTTTTCCTTTACGAACAGGATGGCTATTCGTATTACGCCAAAATGCGGCAGGGCGCGCAGGGTGCCTGGGACTTCCAGCTGCCGTACACCAGCGAGGATGAATATCAGGACGGCAACTTCGTCTATCCCTTCTATTTAACGTTGGGCAAACTCGCGCCGCTGGGCTTCTCCTATCCCCTGCTCTATCACGGCGCACGGCTCTTGAGCAGTCTGCTGTTATTGATCGTCCTCGCGAAGTTCATGGCCCGCTTTGTCGCCGATCAACGCTGGCAAAGGTGGACGTGGTGGCTGCTGCTCTTTGGCGGCGGTTGGGGCCTGCTGGTCAGCCTCTTCTTCAACCAGAAACACGTCGCCTATGAACTCATCGCGCCCGACGCTTTTGTTTTCTCCGTGCTCTACGGCACGCCACACGTGATCTTGGGCTTTGCGCTGTTCTTGATCTGGATCGGTTACGTGCTCGATCTAACCTCCCGGAGGTTTCAACCCCTCCGGAAAGTTGCCGGCCAGGTAATCATCGCCAATGTATTAGGCTTGCTGACGGCGCTATCACGCGAAGCTTATGGTCCGGCCTTCGCGGGGATTTTCCTGGCCTATCTCGTCACACTGATCGTTCAACGCCGCAAGATTCCCTGGCGCGAGGGCTTTCTGGCGGCTGTATCGTGCATCAGTGCCGGGCTGTATGGCGCGTACCTGGTCGTGGCCTTTCGCACCAGTCCCGCGCTTGCAGCGTGGTCACAGCAGAACCCCTTCACCTCGCCCGATCTCTTTGACTTCCTCATTGGCTTTGCGCCGCTCATCGTGTTGGCTGCCGGCGGCCTTTATCTCTACCTGGCGCGCCGCCACGCCCTCTCTCTATCTCGGCAGTCCTTCTTCCTCAGCGCCTGGTTGATCGCCGGCCCGCTGCTGACTTATCTGCCTATCGCCATCAGCCGTCGGTTAATCGCGGGTTGGCAGATTCCATTGTGTATCTTCGGCGCGTATGCCCTGCTGCGCCTGATCGATTCGAGGTTGCCGCTGCGTCGAACACTGGCGTTTGGCGCGCTCACGTTGTCCGCCGTCTCCACCCTCATCGTGATTGGCATGGGCCTCGTCTTTGTCGGCACGCCGCAGTCGCCGCTGTATCAGACAGCCGATCAGCTGGCCGCACTTCAGTGGTTGGGCCGGCACACCACCGTTCGAGATGTGGTGTTGTCCGATTGGCGCTTCGGCAATCAGCTGCCGATCTATGCCGAGGCGCGCGTGTTCATCGGCCATCCGATCGAGACGATCGACTACCCGGAAAAACAGGCCGCAGTCGATCGTTTCTTCGATCCGTCAACAGCGGAGACCGATCGGCAAG
>JAUQXC010000515.1 GCA_030834825.1 Thermoflexales bacterium | reverse complement strand
AGGATATAGTTTCCTTTTGCTATGGGTAGGGTAAATAAATACGGCCCGCTAGGGGATGACCGCGATTATAGGCCATGACGGCCAGAGAAGCAAAGCCGGCATCTCGCCAGGGCGACCCCTGATGGCACGCTGTTTCCGCAGCACGACACAGAATAACCCCTTTTTGACGAACCCCATATTGACTTGTTTCACGAGAGGGGCGTATAGTTTCTGTTGTAGAGAAACGCGCTTGGTCCTGGGCCAGACGCAGCTGATTGCAGAGGAGGCGCCTAAAGACACGAAGAACACCGCACACAAGAGATCCGCGCGAACATGTCACACCATCCAATACACCCAAAGGATAACCACCATGAAAACGTTGCGAGTTACCGTTTTGATCAGCCTGTTGGCACTTTTGCTTATCACGGCGAGTAGCGCCAGTTCCCAGGGAACTGGACCACAGCAACCGGACGCGCCCGCAGCCGCCGTCGCCGCGGCGATCAGCTATCAGGGCCGTCTGGTCCATCCAACGACGGGTGCACCGTTGAGCGGCATCTACGATCTTGAGTTCACGTTCTGGTCGCTATCCGGTGGCGGAAGCCAGATCGGCGCGACCATCGCGCGCAATGCACAGCTAATCACCAATGGCCTCTATAGCACACAACTGGAAGTTGATCCGGCCAACGTCAATGGGCAGGAGTTGTGGCTGCGAATCCGCGTGCGAACCACTGGCGGAACCTGGGAGACGCTGACGCCCCGTGTGCAAGTGCTTCCCACGGCGTACGCCTTAAGCTTACGGCCCGGCGCACTCATTCAAGGGCCGCCCACTGCCTGGACCGATGGCTGGGTGCTTGGCGTAAATATGACTGGCACTTATCCCCTCGCCAGCGCGGTCCGCGGCTCAACGGCCACCGGTTCGGCGATCCGCGGCAACTCAACCGGCGGCTATGGCTTGTACGGTTACAGCGAGAACGGCAACGGCCTCGTGAGTACCAGCATCTCGAAAACAGCCGGAATTTTTAGCAGTAGCGAAGGCTATGGCATTCGAGTCAGCACAAATGGAAGCGACCATTGGGATCACGCCGGCTATTTTACGGCCAATTGGGGTTATGGCATCTATGTGACCAGCACCCACAACATCGCCCTGCGCGCAATGGGGGGCACTGATCTCACTGACGTATCGCAGCCGGTTGGTCGCGTAGGAGTAGCCGGGTTAAGCGCCACTTCGTTTGGGGTAGTGGGATCGAGCCGGGATACCGCGGGCGTACGTGGCTACAGCCACGACAGTAGTGGCGTGATTGGCAGCACTGATCGGACCGACAACAACTATGGCTTGTACACGAACGATAACCTCTACTCACTCAACTACCATCTGATGGGTGCCGTCATGCAGGTGGTGCAGAACGGTGGCACAGAAACCCTGGAAGCGGGGGATGTGGTCGTCTTTAGCGGTCTGGCCGCGCCCCTCGAAAAGAACGGGCCGCCCGTGATCCGGATCGCCAAGGCCACAGCGTCAAACAGCACGGCGGTGGCCGGTGTGGTCTACAGCCGTTTCAACCTCCAGGCCATCACTGACCAGCACCAATCCGACGGCAGTAACTCGGCCATTGGCCTGGAAGTCACGCCTGCCGGATCGGTGCCGTCCGGCGAGTACTTGTTGATGGTCATCCAGGGACCGACTCAGGTCAAAGCCAGCGCGCTGGCCGGTGCTGGCATTCAGCCCGGCGATCTGCTTTCTACCGCGCAGCAGGCCGGCCACGCAGGCCAAGCGGCCACGGTGAGCATCGACGGCATCATAACGACGCTCCCCGGTACTGTCCTGGGGAAGGCGCTGGAACCGTTAAGCGCCGATCAAAAGTTGATCTACGTTTTCGTGACATTACAGTAGGGAGGTCTGCCATGCACAAGCGCTGGATATCGATGGCACTGATCGTTTTGCTGGCAGCCTTGCTCCTGGTGAGCAGTGCCGGCGCACAGAACTCGGCCAGTTTCGATTTATCGTGGTACACGCTGGCGGGAGGCAGCGGTCGGGTTGCTTCTGCAAGCTATGCCATGAATGGCACTGTAGGCCAAGCGCTGGTCGACTCGTCTGAAAGCACGTCCTACCGGCTACCGAGCGGCTATTGGCAGAACTGGCCCGACTATGCCGTTTTTTTGCCTGTGATCTTGCTAGGCCTATAAAACGTCACCCTCCCGCGAGGTTGAATCTTGCGGGAGGGTTCACTGACATGAAGTCACTGGCACTTGAGTGATTGCAGCTCGTATCCGCGCGTAGTCGAGAAAGTGAGGCAATCCGGATCGCGACTAAGTGAGAGAAGAGTTAGTGCTGTGGAAGGTTTACGCGAATCAATTGACCCATCAACTCTCCAGTGGCCGTAATTGCTGTGTGGATGCGTTCTGCCTGTCCAGTTACATCCGGGTCTTGTGCACAGACAATGATGCCAGAATGGTCAGGTCGCTCGCGATGAAGACGGATGAAGTCGCGACGGTTCAAGGTCAACACCGCACGATCTTCACGGGTTGCGTATGTCAACACTTCGGAATCCGGGATTTCTTGGTTTGCCAGGCCTGCTTCAACGGCTGTCACCACATCGTGACCACGTGCACGCAAGGCCAATACCGCTTGTCGCGGAAAATTCTCGTTGGAATATAAGCGCGCCACAGCTCAAGCCTCGCTGTTCTCGCGCTGCGCCTGGTCAATCTCATCACGATGCACGTCGGCATATGCCCAAGCGTTAACCAGATCGGCAGCATGCAATGTTGGAAAATTATCCAACAACTGCGCTTCACTCCAGCCTGCCTGCCGGTAACCATCCAGCACCCAGATCGGGATGCGTGTCCGAACAATACGCGCTTCGCCTCCGACTATGCCGGGAGCTTTCTCAATACCGGGCCATGCCGCCAGATCGAGCATCAACACGCGGAGGGCTTGCGCTTTTTCACCAGGCGTCAACGCCAGCAGTTGCTTCTCCAGTTCTTGAAACGTCATCGCCGCCTCCTGCTGTTCATATTCTATCATGCCCAACCAGGACTTGTCGTTAACGCCAACTGCGGGCACGCCAGACCGATGATGCCGGTTCCACCGATAACGAGATTTTTCATGGGATGATGCTCCTGTCTCAAGAATCCTTACGCAGCAAGGGTATGTAAACGGCATAAGGCTGAATCACGACCAGGGTCTCTACCCCATTGATCCCGCTCTGGTTGGTCGCCGTCACGATAGCCGTAAACGAACCGTAACGCGTATAAACGTGCGTCGCCGTCAAAAGGGTTGTCGGATTAGAGATGACTCCGTCGCCAAAGTTCCACTGATAGAGTACATTGCTGCCCGCAGCGAGGGTAGCCGTGAAATTCACGGACCGGCCCACTTTGAGTGGGCTATTGTTATGCGCCTGCAGGTTTGTAATCGCTTGAGCGTTCACGCGGATCTCGGTAGTGTCGATCACACTCACCAAACCATAAGCATCTGTGACGCGCAAAGTAAACGTCAGCACGTTGGGAGTGATGGGAGCCGTAAAGGTAGGTCGACTGATCACGGCACTATTGAGCAAAACCATCGGGCCGCCAACCTGCGCCCATTGATACGTCAACGGCACATGTCCATCTTGATCGTAACTGCCACTGCCATCCAGGCTAACCGTCGAATTGACGATCACATCCTGATCGGAACCGGCCACAGCAACAGGAGCCAGATTGGTAATCGTCACAGGCAACGCCGCCGTGAGCAAGCTCACCCCATTTGTTGCCGTGACAATCGCCGTATAAAAACCTTGTGCCGAGTAGGTATGGCTGATCGGATTACCCAGCGCCAGCGCACCGTCGCCGAAGTTCCAGGTGTAAGCGACATTGCTGCCATCAGTCGTTGCGGTGAACCATGTGGCTTGACCGAGCGTCGTTGGACTGCTATTCAGAACCCACATGGCCGTAATCGGCCGATCGCTGGCGGTGATGACCACGGTATCCGACACCGGACTGCGCAATCCCATACTATCGGTAACGATCAGGCTGAAAGCAAGCACTGCTGGCGCATTTGGCGCTGTGAAAACAGGGCGAGAGATCGTTCCACTACTCAACACGACAGAGCTGCCGCTGATCTGTTGCCATTTATAGGACAGCGGGAGATGGCCATCAGGATCAGCGCTGCCGCTGCCATCCAACGTCACCACACTATTGATGCCGGCGATTCGATCGGGACCGGCGTTGGCCAATGGGGATAGGTTCGTAATCGTCACAGGTGTGGTCGCCGTTACACTGCCGCTGCCATTGGTGGCAGTGACTATTGCCGTATATGTTCCACTCAGCTCATACGTGTGCACCACCGTCTGGTTGGCAGCTGTTGCGCCATCACCAAAGTTCCAGGTGTAAACCATGTTACTGCCTTCCGCCCATGCCACGAACATCGTCGAACGCCCCAGCGTCGTGGGGCTGTCATTCACAGCCACCAGGTTGGTCACAGGTCGATCGGTCACCGTGACAACCGCAGACGCCATCTCTGTACTTTGCAGCCCCAGGCTATCGGTCACGATGAGACTGAAGCGCAAGATCGACGGTGCACTGGGAGCAATGAACGTCGGACGCGAAACGGCGTTGCTGCTCAACATGATCGGTGTCCCGCCGACTTGTTGCCACTCATACATCAACGGGAGATGCCCGTCAGGATCGAAACTGGCGCTGCCATCCAGCGTAATTGCCGCGGAGACCAGCGTACTTTGATCCGATCCAGCGTTCGCCAGCGGCGCACGATTACCAATCGTCAACACGGCATTGGCTGTAGTATTCGCCAGATTGGAATCTGATTGGGATGCTGTAATGCTGACTGTCGAGGTCAGCACTTGCGGAGCAAGCCCCGGCATGACCACGGCAGTGA
>JAUQXC010000514.1 GCA_030834825.1 Thermoflexales bacterium | reverse complement strand
CCTCGTTCAATGGGCCGGGGCAGATCGTGCCGGAAGAATATCCCGCCCACGGCGGCGCCAAGTACACTGAGCCTTGTTTGAAAGCCACCTTCGCCGATGGCGTGCGCGATGTCGTGCTGAAGTTCGATCGCGCCGAGGTGCGCGGAACAGAACTCGATTTGCAGCTGCACGATGTTGCTTATCCGCTGGAAGTGATCTTGCACTATCGCGTGCACGAAGCTTATGATCTGATCGAACGCTGGGTGACGGTGAAGAACAACGGCGAGACACCCGTCACACTGGAACGGATCTGGTCGGCGCAGTGGCATCTGCCGCCGGGCGAGACGTATCGCCTGACGCATCTGTCGGGCCGTTGGGATGATGAGAATCATCTGCACCGCGATGTGCTGTCGCCGGGCCTGAAGATCGTCGAGAGCCGCCGCCTGACGACGAGCCATCATCATCAACCGTGGTTCACGATTGACAAAGGCAATGCCGACGAAGATACCGGCGAAGTATGGACAGGCGCGTTGGCGTGGAGCGGCAACTGGAAACTCTCGGCCGAGGTGACAGAGTTTTCTTCCACGCGTGTGAGCCTGGGCATCAACGATTGGGATTTTGCGTGGCGCCTGGACGCAGGAGAAACTTTTACAACGCCGAGTAGTCTGGCCGGGTACACACCACACGGCTTTGGCGCAGCCAGCCGCAACTGGCATGATTATCTTCGTGATGGCGTTCTGCCGCACGGACACGCGCTGCACAAGGTGTTATACAACTCATGGGAAGCCACGCTCTTCAACGTCGACGAAGCCTCACAGGCAGCACTGGCCGAGATCGCGGCGAGCCTCGGCGTGGAGTTGTTCGTGATGGACGATGGCTGGTTTCATGGCCGCAACTGGGATAACGCCGGGCTGGGTGATTGGTGGCCCGATGAAAACAAATTCCCCAACGGGCTGCACGGCTTGATCGAGAAAGTGAACGACCTGGGCATGGACTTCGGCTTGTGGATCGAGCCGGAGATGGTCAATCCCGACAGTGAGCTGTATCGCGCCCATCCCGACTGGGTGATCCACTTCCCCACGCGCCAGCGCACCGAACTGCGCAACCAACTCATCCTCAACCTGGCGCGCCCGGATGTGCAGGACTATCTCATCACGACGCTCGCTCAATTGCTGAGCGAAAACAATATCACCTTCATCAAGTGGGACATGAATCGCAACGTCAGCGAACCGGGCTGGCCGGGTGCACCAGGCGACCAACGCGAGTTATGGGTGCGCTATGTGCAGGGACTCTATCATGTGTGGGGGACGCTGCGCGAACGGCATCCCAACGTGATCTGGCAAAGCTGTTCCGGCGGCGGTGGCCGCGCTGATCTAGGCATTCTCAAGTTCGCGGATCAAATCTGGGTGAGCGATAATACGGAAGCCACAGCGCGCTTGAACATTCAAGAGGGGTTCTCCCAGCTCTTCCCAGCCAACGTCATGGAAGCCTGGGTCACCGATGCGGGCCAAGGCTTCGTGCCGCTGGAATTCCGTTTTCATGTCAGCCTGTGCGGATCGTTGGGCGTGGGTGGCAATCTGTTGGATTGGGATGAGTCCGATCGGGCGTTGGCGAAACAGAGCATTGCGCTGTACAAAGAACTCCGCCCGATCATTCAACTCGGCGATCAATATCGTTTACGATCGCCCCAGGAGAGCAGCTTCTCCGCGGTACAGTACATGCGCAAAGACCGGAGCGAGGGCGTGCTGTTCGCTTTCCGCGTCCATCTGCCCGATCCGATCCAGCTGCCGCCGTTGTACCTGCGCGGACTGGACCCCACCGCATGGTATGAAATTGAAGGGGCGCCGCAGATCCGATCGGGGTTGGCGTGGATGAGAGCGGGGCTGCCGCTTGAACTCTACAACCTGCAAAGCGTCGTGAAGCGCATCCGGCGCGTGGCCTCGCCCTAAACCGACGGCTGCAAGCCTCGCACAAACAACAGCACGCCAAAGATCGCCAGCACCATGATGCTGATCAACAACAGGCCATGCACCACGTGTAGGCCTAAATGACGCGCGAAATGGAACACCGCCGCGATGATCAACATGCTGGCCATGAAAACGCCATACATCCCCGCCAGGAAGACCACGCCATACACCGCCGCTTGATTCAACGCCGCGATCAACGTGGGGCCGCCAACCAGCGTCCAAAAAATATAGGGGTTAGGATTCAGCCAGTTGACGATGACGGCACGCCCCAATCCTCTCCACCCGAGGGGTTGTGCGCCCTCGACGGTTACCGTAACCTGCGTGTCGCGCCGCCACTGTTTGAGCAGGCTCCACGCCAGGTACAACACGAACACACCACCGCCCAGACTGAGGACCTGCACGACGATTGACGGCACGCGTTGCAACACGAACAATACCGCAATGATGATCGGTGCATCGGTAATCAACGGCGCGAGGGTGATGCGCGCCCCACGCCTGAAGCCGCCCAGCAGAGTTTCTGAAATCAACAACGTTTGCAGCGAGCCGGGCGTCGCCGCCGCGGTAAGGCCCAGCGCCGCGCCTTGCGCAAGGAACCGCAGCAGCAATGTGAAGTCCACCTTCACCTACTCCTTCTCCACATCCCACCACTTGGACAGCCGCGCCGAGGAGCGTCCCGGCTGATCGACGTAGTGCGAGACGTCGTTGAACACCATCAGACGGGCGCGTACCGGATCTTTGAAGTCCAATACGTTGAGGCACGCCGGGGCCTGATCGAGTCGATCGCGATAGCCGCGCGGATCGAAGCCGAGCAGGCTGCTGATGATTAAACGGATCGTCGCTTTGTGCGACACGACCGCCACGTTTTCATCTGTGTGCTTTAACACCACTTCGCGGATAACGGGCAAGGCACGCGCCATCACGCTCAGACCCGATTCACCGTCGAGCGGCGCATAGGTAAACGGGTCTTCTTCCCACGCCGCGTATTCTTCGGGGAATTGCGCTTCCACATCAATGCGGCGCAGCGACTCCCAGCGCCCGTGATCGATCTCGCGCAGGCCGGCGCGTGTGATCGGCGTGAGGTCATGCGGCCGAACGATGATCGTGGCCGTTTCGACGGTGCGCTTCAGCGGGCTGCAATACACCGCCGTGAGGCGATCGTCCGCCAGGCGCACGGCTAAAGCCTCGGCCTGGCGGCGGCCTTCATCGGATAAATCAACGTCCGTCGCGCCGGCAAAGCGATCCTCGGCGCTGAGGATGGTTGCGCCATGACGGATGAGATAAATGCGGGTCGTCATCCTTCCACCTCTCTCGATCTGAGCGGAGTGTGGCTCCGGTCTGTTATTTTCTGAAGTCATTATAGCAAACCCCGCTCGAATAGTGTCCGCCGGCAATCCACACCCTAGCTTTCAGCCCGCTTTATTGAAATGCTAATGCCAAGTTAAACTGTCCAACAGTTTTCATTAAGGTGAGCGCGGTATGATGCAGTGTGGCTTAAAGCAGAAGAATCTTTACTCCCTGGAGGAAATCATATGAAAACCAAATTGTGGCTCGTGACGATCGCGCTGATCGCCGTCTTCGCGTTAGCGGCGTGCAGCCCGACGGCGCTCTCTGAGGTCATGGCTGCCGCACCCGCGCGCGACCAGGTCCCCGCAGCCATTTCGGCCCCAGCGGCAAACACCACAGGATCCGCGCTGGGCAGCGTGTCTGATCTGGAACAGACACTGCAACAAATCTATCAGCGGGTTAATCCCTCCGTCGTTGCCATTCAAGTCGTCGGACAGACCTCCGCGACTTCTGCCATTCCCTTTTTTGGCGACAACGGACAAGAGCTGCCTCAAATTCCACAACAAGGACTGGGATCTGGTTTTGTATGGGATCAAGACGGTCACCTTGTGACGAACAATCACGTCGTCGACGGCGCCGCTAAGATCTGGGTCACGTTCGCCGACGGCACCATCGTCCCCGCCACACTCGTCGGTGCTGATCCCGACAGCGATCTGGCCGTGATCAAAGTGAACCTGCCGGCGGATCAACTTCAACCGGTCAAGGTTGCCGACTCGACGCAGGTCAAAGTCGGCCAGTTGGCCGTGGCGCTTGGCAATCCTTTCGGCAATGAAAACACCATGACCGTGGGCTTCGTCAGCGCCATCGGTCGCTCCATTCCAGCGGACGGCGGCACGACCGGCGTGTCGTACACCATCCCCGATGTGATCCAGACCGACGCGCCGATCAATCCCGGCAACTCCGGAGGCGTGCTGGTCGACGATCAAGGCCAGTTGATGGGTGTGACTTCGCAGATCGATTCGCCGGTGCGCGCTTCGGTGGGCATTGGTTTTGTCATCCCCTCCAACATCGTGCAGCAGGTCGTGCCGGAACTGATCAAATCGGGCCATTACGATCATTCGTGGTTGGGTGTCAGCGGCGGATCATTGATCCCCGATCTGGCGACGGCCATGAATCTGCCGAGCGATCAGCGTGGCGCCTTGGTCAATCGGGTGACCGCAGACAGTCCGGCGGATAAGGCAGGTCTGCGTGGCAGCGATCAGCCAACGACGCTCAACGGACAGTCTGTCAACGTGGGCGGCGATGTCATCATCGCCATTGAGGGGCAACCGGTGAAGACCTTCGACGATCTGGTGGCCTACCTCGTGCGTTCGACCCGCGTGAATCAGACTGTCACGCTGACCATCCTGCGCGACGGCCAACAGCAGGACATCAAGGTCACGTTGGAGGCACGGCCATCCAGTCAGACACGTCAGCAGCAGGTTACCGAGCAGCAGCCGGCTCCGCGCCGGGACAGCACGGCAGGCCAACCGTGGCTTGGCATCCAGGGCCTATCCATCACGCCCGACATCGTGGACACTTTAGAACTGTCTTCCAATCAGCGAGGCGTGTTGGTCGAAGCAGTGCGGTCCAACAGCCCGGCGGAACAGGCGGGATTACAGGGTGGAACGAAGTCGATCACGCTTGGCGGACAAGAAGTGATGATCGGGGGTGATGTCATTACCGCGATCAACGGACAGGCGGTAACGAGCATGGACGCTCTGCTTGGTATTTTGCAGCAGAGCGAGGTCGGCCAGAAAGTCACGCTGTCGGTCGTGCGTGATGGCAAACAGCTGGAAGTGACGGCTACACTGGCGGCACGACCGGCGAATCCGTAATACCTCACCCCCGTCCCCTCTCCTGACGACGCATTGAGCAAAGCATAGCGAAGTCGAAGAACGTCGTCAGGAGAGGGGCGAGGTCAATTCACTGCCGCCCCAGTCAAGGCGAACAAGTTGTACTCCTTGCTCAGATCGTGCCGGAACTGGCGTGTGTAGAGGTCGTAGTAATGCCCACGCTGGCGCAGCAACTCGGCATGCGTGCCCATCTCGGCGATGCGGCCTGCTTCAATCACCAGAATCCGATCGGCGCGTTTGATGGTACTCAGGCGGTGCGCGATGACGAACGTGGTGCGATCCTTCATCAGCACTTCCACGCCGCGTTGAATCAACGCCTCGGTCAGCGTATCGACCGAACTCGTCGCCTCGTCCAGGATGAACAATTCCGGTTTCGCCAGCACCGCGCGCGCCAGGCTGATCAACTGCTTCTGCCCGGTCGAGAGCAAATTGCCGCCCTCGCCCACCGCTTCGTCGTATTTCTTCTCCAACGTGACGATGAAGTCGTGTGCGCCGGCCAACTTCGCCGCCGCTTCGATCTCTTCCGCCGTGGCGTCAAGTTTGCCATAGCGGATGTTCTCGCGGATGGTGCCGCTGAACAGGTGCGGCGTTTGCAGTACCATGCCGATGCGCGACTGGATGGCGTGCAGCGTCAGCTTGCGGTAGTCCTTGCCCCCGATCGCGATCTGCCCGCTCACCGGCTCGTAAAAGCGGCACAGCAAATTCACGAGGGTCGACTTGCCGCCGCCGGTTGGGCCGACCAGCGCGATCATCTCGCCCTGCTTCACCTTCAGACAGAAATCGTGCAGCACCAGCTGGCCGTCGCCGTAACCGAAATCAACGTGATCGAATTCGATATCGCCGCGAATCGAACCGGGATCGATCGCGCCATCCCGATCGACCACGTCCGGCACGGCATCGATCAGCGAGAAGACGCGCTCGGCTGAAGCGATTGAATGCTGCATTTCGGCATAGACGCGCGCCAGGTCTTGAATCGGCCACAGCATGAACGTGACGTAGGAGATGAAGGCCGCCAGACCACCCACCGTCAAACCGGCGATTTCCACTTGCGTTCCGCCATAGAAGATAATGATGCCGATCGCCACGGCGCTGATCACTTGCACCGCCGGCAGGAACAAGGCCGACAGCCACGCCGCCCGGAAGCCGGCTTCATACATCTCATCGGTCAGCTCGCCAAATTCGCGCAGGTTTTCTTCTTCACGTCCCAGCGCTTTGACCACGCGCACGCCCGTGATGTTCTCGTTGTACGCGCCGGTGATCTTGCTGTTGATCTTGCGCACCTTGCGAAATTCCACAATGATCTTCCGCTTAAAGTAAGCGGCCACGAAGAGCAGCACTGGAATGATCACCAGCACCAGCAGCGCCAACCGCCAGTTGATGGCCAGCATGAAGGCGAAAGCCGTGATGATGCTGACCACGCCCCAGGTCACATCCAGCATGCCCCACGTCACCAGCTCGGCGATGCGCACCGAATCGCTGGTCACGCGCGACATGATCCACCCGACCGGCGTCTTGCTGTAATACTTCAGCGACAGATCCTGCAGATGCTCGAACATCTTCTTGCGCAGATCGTAGCGCACCCGCTCGCCCAGCACGCCCGCCAGATAGATAAACGTAAACACGCCGGTGGCCTGCAGCACGATCATCAGCGCATAGATGACGCCGATCTGCGCCAGCGCGGCCGTATCCCCCGGCGCGATGCCTTGATCGATGAGCTGTTTGCGCAGGAACGTGAAATAGGCGTCCAGTCCGGCCACCAGCGTGACCGTCACCAGAAACCCGATCACCCATTTCCAATGCGGCCGGGTCTGCGCCAGAATCCGCAGGATGGTCTGGCCGTTGAACTGCGTGGAAAATTCTTCTTCTTCGAATTCAATATCTTCTGCCATGGTAGCCTTCAGGGAATAGTTATCAGTAGTCAGTGGTCAGTGATCAGTAGTCAGTGGCCGCTAAGGGCTGACAGCTGATAACTGACTACGATTCACTTCCTTCTCCAGTTCTGCTTCGATCTTCGTCTGAATATCGTAAATCTGCCGATAGATGCCGGGCTGCTGCAGCAAGTCTTCATGCTGACCGCGCTGCACGATGCGTCCGTGATCCAGCACCAGGATCAGATCGGCGTTCATCACGCTCTGCACGCGGTGCGCAATGATGAAGGTGGTGCGGTTCTCCATCAAGCGCTCCAGCGCCTCACGGATTTCCTGTTCGGTTTCCAGATCGACCGACGAGGTGGAATCGTCCAGAATCAAAATCCGCGGATTTTTCAACAGCGTGCGCGCAATCGCCACGCGCTGCTTCTGCCCGCCCGAGAGGGTCACGCCCTTTTCGCCGACCAGCGTGTTGTATCCGCCGGGGAACGTCATGATCACGTCGTGAATGGCGGCGGCTTTCGCCGCCGCTTCGATCTCACTCTGCGGCACGTTGCGCCCTACCCCGTACGTGATGTTTTCGCGCAGGGTGCGTGAGAACAAGAAAGGTTCCTGTTCCACTATGCCGATGTGCTGTCGCAGGAACTTGCGCGGATACGCCCGCAGCTCTACACCATCGAGCAGGAGCACGCCACCGGTGTAATCGTAAAAGCGCGGCAGCAGATTGACCAGCGACGACTTGCCCGAGCCGGTAGGACCCAACAGCGCCACCGCCTGGCCCGGCTCGCAATGGAATGAGATTTCGTGCAACACCGCCACTGAGGCATCGTATTCGAACGAGACGTTCCTGAATTCGATCGCGCCCTGCACCACACCCTGCGGTCGATAGGCGCCTTCGGTCAACGGCTCACGCTCTTCCTTGACCACGTCCATCACGCGCCCGTAGGACACCAGGCCCGATGACATCTGCACGATCAAACGGCCCAGGTTGCGCATCGGCCAAATCAGCCAGATCACCAGGCCCACGTAAGCCACATACGCCCCGATCGTCAGCACGCCGTTGAGGGTCATCACCGCCGCGATCAGGAAGCCGCCCAGCATTTGAAAGCCACACAGGATGTCCGTGACCGGCCAATAGAAGGCGTGAAAGGTCAGCAGTTTTTTGCCGCGTAAAAAGAGTTCCCAGTTGGCCTGTTCGAATTTTTCGCGCTCGTAAGTTTGCCGCGCAAAAGCCTTCACCACGCGCACGCCGGTAAGGTTTTCCTGCAAAGCCGTCGATAGGCCGGCTTCTTGTTCCTGGTGCGCCTCATACGTTTTGCTGATGCGCTTGAAGAACCAGATCGAGACGATCAACACAATCGGGATGACGATCACCGAGAAGAACGCCAGCCTGGCATCCAGCCGCAAGATCGCCAGGAAATTGATCACAAACAGCATGAGGATGCGCCCGGCATTCACGGCTTGATCGGCAAAGAACCGGCGAATCGCATCGACGTCGGACGTGGAGCGCTGGATCAACTCGCCGGTCTGGGCCTTGTCGTGATAGCGGAACGAAAGGCGCTGGATGTGATCGTAGAGGTAATCACGCAGACGCTGCACGATGCCTTCCGAGGTTTGTGCCGAGAGGCGCCCGCCCCAAAATGTGAAGAAGCCTTGCAGCAGCGCCATGCCCACAAAGCTCAGCGCAATGACCAGCAGAACCGTGGGTGTATAGATGCCCCGCCCCAGGATGTCGTCGACAAAGTAGGCCAGCAGCACGTAGGTCAGGGTGTTGATCACGGCCCCGAGGCCGATGAAGAGCAACGCGCTGAGGTAGATCGCACGATAACCGCGCATCATGCGCCACAGGCCGCGCAGTCGTTTATCCGACATCGTGGTTTTGAAATCAAAGGTGGCAGGTGCAGAAGTCACGTTATCACTCCGGATGAAATGGGCAAAAGGATTGTACCACCGCCGCAAAAAATGGAATCGCCCCTGCGCCCTGATAATACGCCAAGCACACCTCAATGGTTCACCGGCAAGCGATCGAGCTTTTCTCAAACAGACAGACGCCAAGCCAACCCTATGGCGTTGCGCACCTTTGTGCTAGAATCATTCCGCCTCGCCATACCCGGTGATGCCGGGCGAAAACACCCGGCGAGTCTCGTGGACAAGACGATGGTAGATCCAGTTTATGGATTGCTGGCACTGTGCGCGCGTGCCCAGTGCGGACCGCAGGATGATCAACAGCTCAGACAGGCGGCGGCTCAAGTGACAGACTGGGCCGTGCTGCCGGCTCTGGCCGAAGCACAGGGGATGTCTCCGCTGGCTTATCGCCATCTCCACGCAGCAGCGGTACCGCTTCCGTCTACCGTCAAACGCCAGCTACAGGCGCTGGCGGCGCGTCAGCGACAAGCCAACCGCATCCGATTTCAGGTGCTGCGTGACATCCTGGCCGCTTATCAAGAGGCAGGTCTGGCGGTCATCGTTCTCAAAGGCGCGGCCCTGGCCTGCCTGATCTATCCTGAGCCGGGCCTGCGCCCGATGAGTGATCTGGATCTGCTGGTCCGCACTTCAGATCTGGCGCGCGCCATAAATATTCTGACTGAACAAGGATTTACCGTTCCGGCTCAAGCGCGTTCGATCGGCGCCCAACGCCATCTCGAGGCCGCAGCGCTGCAAATTGAAGGGCTGCCCGTTCATGTAGAGCTGCATCACAAGCTGCATGATGCTTACTTCGATTACATCGCGGCACACCTTCCTCGCTCGCTGGCGCGCTGGCTCCACACGGCAGTGGCCCGTTCCACTTTTGAAATCACCGAGCAAAAATGGCAGGCACTTCAGCCTTTTGCGCTGGCGGATGTGACAGCCCGGGCCTTGGGCAACGAGGACATGCTAATTCATCTTTGCCAACATTTGACTTCCCACGTCAACGCCTGGGATTCACCGCGCTTGATCTGGGTCGCCGACATCGTCAGCTGGGCCGAGCGCTATGCCACGGCCATCGATTGGGAGCGACTCCGGCAGCAGTATCCGCCCGTGCTGAATACCCTGTCGCTCCTGCATGCCATGACGCCGCTCTCGGAGAATCTGCGAAGCTGCGCTAAAATCAAGGTCGGGAAGGCCCCGTCGGGAATCGGCATCGACTTTCAAGGCTGGCCGCGCATACCACGTACTGCCTGGCGTGCGAAAGGCTATCGGCGGGTCTGGTTTGATACGCTGTACCCCTCGGACTGGTGGCTGCGACTGCGGTACCGTCTGGGGTGTACGCGTTCTTTAGCCTGGTACCGTTGGGTACGCCATCCGCTGTATATTATGGGTCACGTCGTGCGGGTATTGCTTGAGAAGCTGGGTTGGCCGACTTTTTCCAAATTGAAGCAGAACCCGCGCCGGTAAAGGTGCGGTGGTCTTTATCCGCTGAATCGACGAATGAGCACAAACATGTCACAACGACCTCGCCGGGAACCCGACTACTGTCTGGAAGTCATCGACAATGAATTGCTGTTGTTTCATCCGGCCCGGACTCAAATCCTGTACTGCAATGAAACCGCCTCATTGATCTGGCAGCTGTGCGATGGACAGCGAAGCAGTGAAGAAATTACGGCCCTCCTTGCCGCGGCCTTTCCCCAGGCCGCCGAAACGATCGCGGCTGATGTCGCCGCCACCCTGCAGCAGTTCATGCAGCAGGGCGCGATCGAGTGGGTATGAGTCTGTTCCAACGACGGGTGATCGCTTTTGCCGGCAGTCTGGTCGCCATCGATTATGACGGTATACCGGCAGCTGCGATCATCGATTTTTTGTTCGAGGCTGCACCCCCGCTTGAGGTTCAACTCGACCGTGAGCCGCAGGTTACCTTGTCCTTGCAGGCCTCGGCTGAAACCGCTGAGCTCATTTTGTATCGGGATAATCTGCTGCTCTATCGCGGCAACTCGCCGGCGAGTTGCGCGGAGCTGCTGCTGGGTGAAACTTGCCACTGGTTAGCTTTTCACAGTTCCGGCGGATTGGTCTTTCACGCGGCAGCGCTGGCCCGCCAAGAACACGGGGTATTGCTTCCCGGCAACAGCGGCTCTGGCAAAACGACCCTGGCAGCGTGGTTGACGATCCACGGCTTTGACTATCTCACCGATGAATTAGTCTGGGTGCCGCAAGATTCGTCGAAATTGCACAGTTTCACCCGTCCGCTAAACTTCAAACTGGCAGCACGCTCGTTGTGGAGATCATGGCAGCAGGCCTCTTCGCCAGGAGTCTGGAGCGGCCCGCAAGGTGATCTGATCGCGCCCACAGTTTTCAACTCCACCAACCGTGTGAGCACACCGCAGATTGATCTCATTATCTTTCCAAGTTATGCGCCCAATGCGACTTTCACGCTGCAGCAGTTGCCCCCGGCGCAAGCCGGCCTTAAGTTGATGCAATGTCTGGTCAATGCGCGGAATGTGCCCGAGTATGGGCTGCGGACTGTCGCACAGCTGGCCCGTCAAACGCCGGCCTATCTATTGAACTATGCCGGTTTCGAACAGCTGGACACACATCTTCAAGCTTTGGTTGACAGCATTCATGAGCCAAAGTAGAATACTTGCCAGCAGTTCTCGAATGAGACCTCGCACGATCCTGTTTGATATTCAAGCATTCATTTGATACCTCAAAGGAGCAACACGATGGAACAGCCCGTACAGCCTGTAGAGACGGAAACGTCTTCCTCGGAATCTCAATCAACCATCGGCCGCCGGCAGCTGCTCAAAGCCCTGGCGACCAGTGGGTTTGCCGTGGCGTTCACGCAGCTGCCCCGCCAGTGGACCACGCCCCTGGCTGAAGTAAGCACTTTGCCGATCCACGCGCAGATTTCCGGCACACAGCCGAGTTTCTCGGGCGTGTGTGATTCGCTCCCCGGCGGCGGCGACTTGCGAATTACCCAAGGCGCCATCAATAGCATTCAGCCCTATTTACGAGTGATCTCGGGCGTGGCTTCTTTGCAAGGCATTTCGGCGACGATGACCGTCGAGACCGCCTCGGGTTCAGCGCTAACCTTTAATCCGCCTCTGCCGCAGACCGCCACCACCGATGCCGCCGGCCGCGCAAACTTTGGCAATCTAGCCGTGACCGGGAATCCGGATGACTCTTTTTTCCTGGTCTTCAACTTTGCCACGTCCAACGGCAATGTTCAATTCCGGTGCGGCGAATTCTTTTTCGGCTCAACCCTTTTGAATCAATAGCGCCGATCAAAGATCAGCGCGCTCAAGCACAAGGCGGTGTCCCCGTTGCCAGGGACACCGCCTTGTTTTTTGATACGGAAACTACTGGGGCGCATCAACACCCGTTCAC
>JAUQXC010000513.1 GCA_030834825.1 Thermoflexales bacterium | reverse complement strand
ACGGAGACAACACAAAGACTCGTGTTCTCACGCCCGATCGGTGATCCAACCCGATCGGGCGTTTATGTTTGACCCTCCCGGAGGTTCAGCCGAACGCACGTGAAACGCGTTCGGACAACCTCCAGGAGGATCAGGAAAGACCTGCTATCAACTCAGTTGAAGGAGAGTCAACATGGACCGCAAAAAAGTTACCATCCCCGCCTTGTCCGCCAAGAAACAGCGTGGCGAACCCATCACCATGATCACCGCCTATGACTATCCCGGCGCGCTGGCCGTCGATGAAGCGGGCGTCGATTTGATCCTCGTCGGCGATTCGCTGGGCATGGTGGTGCTGGGCTACGACTCCACCGTGCCCGTCACGATGGACGAGATGATCAACCACACCGCCGCCGTCAAACGCGGCACCCGGTTCGCGCACCTCGTGGGCGATATGCCGTTCCTGTCGTATCAGGCCGATGCCAAGGAAGCCATTCGCAATGCCGGGCGCTTCCTCAAAGAAGGCGGCGCGGATTCGATCAAACTCGAAGGCGGAGCAGCCCTGGCCCCGATCGTGAAAGCCATTGTCGACGCGGGCATCGCCGTGATGGGCCACATCGGCCTGACGCCGCAGTCCGCGTCGAAGCTGGGCGGTTATCGGGTGCAGGGCAAAACGGCGAGCGCCGCGCAGCAGCTCCTCGAAGATGCGCTCGCTTTGCAAGAGGCCGGAGCGTACGCCATCGTGCTGGAAACCACGCCCGATCGCGTCAGCGAGTTCATCTCGAAGCAGCTCGCGATTCCCACCATCGGCATTGGCGGCGGCGTGGGCTGTGACGGGCAGGTGCTAGTCTTTCACGATCTACTCGGCTACTTCGATCGCTTTTCGCCCAAACACAATAAGCGCTACGCCAACCTCAAGCCCATCATCGTCGATGCGGTGAAGCAATACGTGGCCGATGTTCACACACGCACTTTTCCTGCCGCCGAGAATTCCTTCACCATTGACGACGCACAGTTTGAGGCGTTTGTGCAGGCTGCCCGATCGACTGTGGTGCACTCCGACGGCCAACACGCTGAAGAAGGCGAAGCGTTGGGAAAAATCTACGGATAAGAGGACGCCGATGAACGCGGACTGACGCGGATTTTTATATCTGCGTTCACCGGCATGTATCTGCGTCCCATTCAAGGAGCAACATGCAAATCTCCATCATCGGCACGGGTGCCATGGCAACCTTGTTCGCGGCGCGGTTGGCAGACGTGGCCGACGTCGCCATGATCGGTTCATGGACCGAGGCCCTCGAAACGATCAAACAGCACGGCATCAGCATCGATGGCGACAGCTGCTGCCATCAGGTCCACACGGCCTCTCATCCCGACGATGCGCCGGCCGCCGATCTGGCGCTGGTGTTAACCAAGGCCTACAAGACGACCAAAGCGTCTGAGGTCGCGGCGAAGACCATCAAGCCCGACGGTGTGGCCTTGACCTTGCAAAATGGCCTGGGCAACATCGAGATGCTCTCCGAATACGTGGGACGCGATCGGGCGCTGCAGGGTGTGACGATGCAGGGTGCGACGCTGCTGGGACCGGGCCGCATCCGCACCAGCGGGCGCGGCGCGACGCACTTGGGCTACGTCCCCATCGAGCTGGCCGCTCCGCGCGATTTTGGCGCAGAGCATCGGGCGTATGAAATCAGCGCGCTATTCAACTCGGCGGGCTTGAAGTCACACGTCACCGCCGACATCAAGGGACTGGTCTGGGGCAAGGTGATCATCAATGCGGCGATCAATCCGCTGACGGCGATTCTGCGCGTGCCCAACGGCGCACTCGTCGAGAGCGAAGAAACGATCGAGTTGCTGCAGGCCGCCGCCTGGGAAGCCGCCGCCGTCGCCGCGGCCAAAGGCATCCCGCTGCCATTTTCCGATCCAGTCGAGCGGGTGAAGCAAGTCGCCACGCTGACAGCCACGAACCATTCGTCGATGTTGCAAGACGTGCTGGGCCAACGCCCGACCGAGATCGACGCCATCAACGGCAAAATCGTCGAGCAGGGACAGGTCTTGGGCGTTCCGACGCCCGTCAACGCACTGCTCACCTCCCTGATACGTGCGCTTGAAAAGAATTATGCCGTGGCGGATGCGCAGAGCGCAGAGAAGGAATTGCAACGACAATTGCGCAGCATACGTTGAGGACGCACCACCCCGCCGGCAGGTGCAGTCCGCCCGACTTCCTCAATCAAACCATGCTACAATCACGGACAGGCCAGGGGATATTGCGACAACCGTGACAGTGTGTTGGTCGAAAGGGGAAGGTCGAGTATGGTGAACGGTATCTTGCTCTTAGTCGATCTGTGGCTACTTGGCGGCCTGACGTTAGCACTCCATCGGATTAGCCCACGCCTGGGATTCGCACCACTCATCGTTTTCATCGGCGCGCTCACCGTATTGATTCAGAGCCAGCTGGGTGTTTTTGTTAAGCCTTTTCCCGGCTTCATCATGCTCATCAGTTCGAATGTCCTGGTCCCGGTCGTGGTGATGGCGGTGTTGCTCCTCTACATTGCCGATGGATCAGTTTCGGCCCGCACGACCATTTATGGAGTGCTGGGGATTAGTCTGTTCGTCGTGGCGATCCGTTTGATGTATCGCGCGCATTTGTCCCTGCCTAGCGGCGGCAATTTCTTCGATCTCCCGATCGATGTGGTGGCTCCCGCCCTGAATGTGCGCACGATACTGGCCTCGCTGGTGGCTTTCGCAGCGGATATGTTCGTCATCGTCATCTTCTATCAGGGTTTGAGAAACGGGTTTGCGCATTGGCCCGAATGGCTGACCATCGGACTGGCTTTGATCGCCAGCCTGTGGACCGATGCGCTCGTCTTCTCCCTCATCTCCGATCTGGGCACGCCCGACTTTCTGGCCGTCCTGCCCGGCGGCGTCCTGGGGAAGACGATCTCGGCTTTGGCCTTGTGGCCGCTGGCCGCCTATTATCTGGTGCGCGTGGCGTCGCGTTTACCCACTTACGTGGGATCTCAAAATCGGCGGACGTTCGATGTGCTGTCCGGGTCGCTCAACGAGATCAAGCTGGCGTTGGTTCGCACCGAAGCCGCGCTTGAAAAATCAGAAACGGAACGACGCCAGGAGGCGGCCTATTTCCGGCAGATCTCAGATCACGTTAGCGAGGCGTTGTGGCTGGCCTCCCTCAATCAAACTCAAGCGTTCTACGTCAATCCCGCTTACGAGCGCATTTGGGGACGCAGCGCGGCCAGCCTCTATGCCGATCCGCACTCGTTTATTAATTCCATTCATCCCGAAGATCGCGAACGGGTCGTGGCCGCCCTGCCTAATCAGAGCAAAGGAAACTACGACATTGAGTTTCGCATCATCCGGCTGGATGCTACAGTCCGCTGGGTGCGCGACCGGGCTTTTCCGATCCACGATGAACAGGGCCAGGTCTATCGCATTGCAGGCATTACCGAAGACATCACCGAACGGAAGCAGGCTGAGAAACAGCAATTGGAGTTGGCCGTCGAGCGGGAGAAGGTCAAGATGCTGCGCGAATTTGTCAGCGAGGTGACGCACGATCTGAAGAACCCGTTGACCACCTTTGGATTGAAGATCGGCTTGATCAAAGCCACCACCGATCCGGAGAAGCGCCGCCGGCATCTGGAAGAACTCGGGCTGCAAGCGGCACGCATGGGCAAGATGATCGAAGATATGCTGACCATCGTGCGCCTGGAGCGCAAGGGTGAGGCAGCTCTGACTCACGTCGATGTCCATCAACTGATTCGGGAAATTTGCGCGGAGATGCAGCCGCTGATGGAAGCGAAAGCCATCAACCTCACGCTCGATCTGGCAGAGACCGCGCCTCAGCTGCAAGCCGACCGGGAAGATCTGGCCAGAGCGCTGGCCAACCTGATCGATAACGGGCTGCACTACACGCCCCAGGGTGGCTGCCTGCGCGTCGAAACGCAAGTTGCCGATCAGTCCCTGGTGATTCGCATCAACGATACAGGCATCGGCATCCCGCCCGAAGATCAGCCGCACATTTTCGATCGCTTCTTTCGGTCAATCAATGCGCGCGCGGTCGATCCCGGTGGCACGGGCCTAGGCCTGGTGATCGTCAAGAAGATCGTCGAACAGCACGGCGGCCAGGTCGACGTGAGCAGCACAGTGGGAGCCGGGACGACTTTCAGTGTTTATCTGCAAAGCGGCCGCACTGAATCTTGAAGCCGCACCGCAGAGGCCGCAGTGATCGCCGAGAAGGAATTGCAGCGGCACACAACCAGCGGCGAATAGAATTCGCGCCTTACGAGCGTGCCTGCTGAACGTCCGCCTGCGCGGACGAGGTGCTTGCTCATTGCATGTTAAGCATTACGCATCACGTTTTACGTTTCACTCATTACTCAGCATTTCACGGAGACCTATCTTGCGACTTTCACACCACTTCGGATCCACTTTACGCGAACCACCCACCAACGTCGAGGCGATCAGCCATCAGCTGCTGGTGCGCGCGGGCTTCATTCGACAATTGGGGCAAGGGCTATTCTCGTATCTGCCACTGGCCAGGCGATCGCTGACCAAGATCGAGAACATCCTGCGCGAGGAGATGAACGCCATCGGCGGGCAGGAGATGACGATGCCGGTGGCGCATCCCGCCGAGGTGTGGCAGGCCACGGGGCGCTGGTATTCCATCGGGCCGGAGATGGCGCGCTTCAAGGATCGCAAAGAGCGCGACATGGTGCTGGCGATGACGCACGAGGAAGTGGTGGCCGATCTGTGCAAGACCGAGATCCGATCGTATCGCCAACTGCCGCAGTTGGTCTATCACATCCAGACCAAGTTCCGCGACGATCCGCGCCCGCGCGCGGGACTCATCCGCGTGCGCGAGTTTACGATGAAGGATTCGTACAGCCTCGACGCGGACGAAGCCGGTCTGGATAAGCAGTATCGTGCGCACTACCAGGCATACTTCAACATTTTCCAGCGCTGTGATCTGCCCGCCATTGCCGTGGGTTCGGATGTGGGCATGATGGGCGGCTCGCTGGCGCACGAATACATGTACCTCGCGCCCATCGGCGAGGACACGCTGGTCCTGTGCCGTCATTGTGGTTACGCGGCGAATCGGCAGATCGCGAACTTTGCCAAGTCGCAAGCCGCGCCGGAGGAATTGAAGCCGATCGAGAAGGTGGCCACGCCCGATTGCAAATCGATCGAGGCGCTGGCGAATCTGCTGAACATCCCCAAGCGCAAGACGGCCAAGGCTGTGTTCATGATCGCGGGTCATGAAGAAGAGGGCGGCACGCGCGAGGAATTCATCTTTGCCGTGGTGCGCGGCGACATGGAAGTGAACGAGACGAAACTGGCGAACGTGGCCAAAGCCGATTGGCTGCGTCCCGCGACCGAGGATGAAATCCGCGATGTGGGAGCCACGCCGGGTTACGCCTCACCCATCGGATTGAAGAATGTTACCGTGATCGTCGACGATGCCGTGCCGTCCTCGCCCAATCTGGTGGCAGGTGCGAATGAGGCGGGCTATCACTTGCTCAACACCAATCTCGGACGCGACTATGCCGCGACGATCATCGCCGACATCGTGGCCGCGGGTGATGGCGATGCGTGCCTCAACTGCGGACAGCCGCTCTATACCTCGCGTGGTGTGGAGGTGGGCAACATCTTCAAATTGGGCACCCGCTATTCGGCCGCCATCAACGCCACGTATTTCGACGCCGACGGGGCGCAGAAACCGATCGTGATGGGATCGTACGGCATCGGTTCTGGAAGATTGCTGGCCTGCATCGCCGAGGAGCATCACGACGACAAGGGTTTAATCTGGCCGATCACGGTCGCGCCCTATCAGGTGCATCTCGTCTCGTTGGGTCAACCCGAGGCTGCCGATCGAATCTACGAGACGCTGCTCAAGGCGGGCATCGAAGTGCTGTACGACGATCGCGAGGAAAGCCCCGGCGTGAAGTTCAACGACGCCGATCTGATCGGCATTCCGCTGCGCGTGACGGTAGCGGCTAAATCGCTGGCGAAAGGCGGCGTCGAGTTGAAGCGCCGCGATCAACCGAAACCGGAGATTGTGACTGAAGCCGATCTCGTAGCGAGAGTGCAAGCGGAGATTAAGGCATTGCTGGATACGATTAATGCGAAGGTCGCCGAAGTTCCGTTCAAGTGAACGGGATGGGAATAACCGCAGTTGGGCGGCGAGCCCGTAGACTTGCTCAAGAAAAATCATGGAAACTTCGTCAATACAAAAACTAAACCCAAGATTACAATCTGTATTCGGAATCCTGACGCCGTCTGATGACGCTGAGATTCGAAAAATTTTGAGTGACATTGATGTGATGTTACTTGAATTTGCACATTTCTTTGGTTCAAATCATGCGGGCGGGGGAGGCACAGGACTTGACCTTGTTTGGATTCCATCAGGTCAAATCAAAATTAGTAGTTTTGTTGGAGCAGGACTTGATGGCGATCATATAGTTGATTTTACAGTTTCATTGCAGCCCACCTGGTTTTACGGTGACTTTCCAACAGAACAAGGATGGGAAATCATCGCAGAAATCAATGCAGATTGCCAGCATAAGGTCTATTGTGGGAATATGCATTGTGTCTATGAATTGCCATCTGTTACTTGTACACATCCTGTTGATGCCGCAATAGCGTTACGCAATATGACCGCAGATCTAATCCAACTGGGTAAGAATAAGCCGATTGAATATTGGCTTCAGCTGGCTGGCGACAGTCATTCATGAAAAAACCGCCAAACACGGCACGCGGTGGCGTTGACGTTTATCAGCGTCCAAGATGTGGAGTGCGATGATAGTCATTTCAACCATTCAAAAATTCCGCGCCACCAAATCCGCCCTACCCGGCTCATGGGGCCTGGTGCCAACGATGGGTTTTCTGCACGCAGGGCATCTATCATTAGTGAAGCGCGCGCGGGCCGAGAATGATCACGTCGCCGTGAGCATCTTCGTCAATCCCACGCAGTTCGGGCCGAATGAAGATCTGGCCGCGTATCCGCGCGATCTCGATCGGGATTTGAGCTTGCTGGAACCGCTGGGTGTCGATCTGGTGTTCAATCCCACACCCGAAGTGATGTATCCGCCAAACTACCAGACTTACGTGACCGTCGCAGAAGTGACGAAGTACCTGGAGGGCGCCTCACGGCCCGATCATTTTCGCGGCGTGGCGACGGTGGTGGCGAAGTTGTTCAACATCGTCGGGGCGGAGCGCGCTTACTTCGGGCAGAAGGACGCGCAGCAAACCGTCGTGATCCGGCGCATGGTGCGAGATTTGAACATGCCGATCGAGATCATCATCTGCCCCACCCAGCGTGAAGCCGACGGGCTGGCGCTGTCGAGCCGCAACACCTACCTCGACGCCGAACATCGCCGCGCCGCACCGGTACTCTATCGGGCATTGTGTGCCGCGAAGGAGACATTCGATCGCGGCGAGCGGGATGGCAATCAGCTGCGCGCGATCATGCGGGAGACGATCGAGGCCGAGCCGCTGGCCAAACTCGATTACGTATCGGCGGCGGATGCGACGACGTTGCAGGAGTTGGCCCTCACCCCCCAGTCCCCTCTCCCGACGACGACGCTTCGCGTGCCATCGTCAGGAGAGGGGGAGTACGGCGTATTGTTATCCATGGCGGTGCGGGTGGGCAAGCCGAGATTGATCGATAATTTCTTGTACGAGAACGGAAAGTGGTTGACGGGGGAGGTGGCTGGACCATAGATCTCTGGCCCGACCATAGGCAGGTGGCACGCGCCTGGTCCTCGGTCGATCGACCTCGTTAAGGAGGATACGATGAATCGTTCATTCAAGCTTATCCTTGCGCTGGGGCTGCCCTTGTTTACCATCATCGTTATGCTGGTGGATGTGCGTTCGACCGGGCTTGATCCACGCCAGCAAGCGGTGAAAGAGTATGTACAGTATCGAAGCACAACCTTGACCCAACTACTGCAGGCGGGCCAAAGCACACAGGCGCGCCTACCGCACCACTTGCGTGCAGACATGAGCAAGACGTCTTTCGGCAATTCAACTTACTACCAAACACGCCAGCGCTATGATGATCAGCGCTATGCTGAACCGGTCGCTACACCTGTTTGGACTTTGATGACAAAGACTTTGACTGAGACTTTGCTGGAACCATTGCCAACCAGGCCTACAACCAAACCGGAGCACGTGGGTTATGCTGCGGGACGTCCCATGCCATATCCACCCAACGATCTGTGGTGTCTGCAATTGACCAGCGCTGATTCGGCGGCACCTAAAGTCATCCTGGTCGCGCTGCACCAGGATATCTTTAACGCCGAGTGGATCGTGCACGAAGTGACTGATCCCGAAACCGTGTTGGCCACTGTGGGGTGTCAGTTCTCGCTTCCCTGAAGGATCCAGTCAATGTTCGTTTTGATCCACAGTCCGCTGGTGGGTGCTTTGACCTGGCAACCTGTGGCGCATGAACTTGAAGCAGAAAAACTGGCAGTGTCCGTGCCGGCATTACAGGATACAGAAGGATCGGACCTGGCCTACTGGCAGCAGCATGCCACCGCCGTACAACAGGCTTTAAGTGGGGTATCAACCGATCGGCCTTTGATTCTGGTGGGACACAGCGGCTCAGGACCGCTACTGCCCGTCATCCGGCAGCAATTGTCTCAGCCCGTAGCGGCCTATGTGTTTGCGGATGCCGGTATTCCCAGGGCCAATGCCAGCCGCCTGGATTTGCTCGCTGCTGAGGCACCCGAGTGGTTTGAATCCTTTCACGAGTTCTTGAAAGCAGGCGGACGTTTCCCCGATTGGCGCGATGAAGATTTGCTTGAAGAGATTCCGAATGAAAAGCTGCGGGCCACGCTGGTCAGCGAGATTCAGCCGCGCGCGCTGCCTTTTTGGACAGAACCGCTTCCGGTGTTTGCCGGTTGGCCGGATGCGCCGTGTGCCTATCTACAATTCAGTTCGGCCTACAACGTACCGGCCGCTTACGCGCGCGAACAGGGTTGGCCCTATCGCCACCTGCCGGGCGGGCATTTTCTGCCGCTGACCGATCCGCGTTCTGTGACCCAGGCTCTTATCAGTCTGCTGCATGACCTGGACATCGAGCTGGCAACTTAAACCAAGCGCAGACGGACTCACACTATGCTTCTCACACTCGACATCAGCAACACTTCTATTAAAGCCGGCGTGTTTCGCGGTGACGAGCTGCTCGCCCACTGGCGCATCGCGACCGAGCGGCACAAGCTGGCCGACGATTACGGCATGCTGCTGCTCAACTTGCTGCAAGCGTCCGGCATTCCGGCCAGTGAGATCAACGGCGTGTCTGTGTCGTGCGTGGTGCCGCCGCTGCGCTCGGTATTTGAAGAGCTGGCGCGCAAGTATTTGCATCGTGCACCCGTGATCGTCGGGCCGGGCATCAAGACCGGCGTGAAGCTCGCCGTCGATAATCCGCGCGAAGTCGGCGCCGATCGCGTCGTGAATTCACTGGCGACCTATCGGCTATATGGCGGCCCGGCGATTGCCATTGCCTTCGGCACGGCGACCGTCTTTGATTGCATCTCGGCGCAGGGCGATTATCTGGGCGGCGCGATCGCGCCCGGCGTGGTGACTTCGCTGGAATCGCTCACCCGATCGGCGGCGCAGCTCTTCCAGGTGGAGCTCGTGCATCCCTCCAGGGCGATCGGCAAGAGCACGGTGACGACCATGCAGTCGGGGTTGGTGTTGGGTTTCGCCGGATTGGTCGAAGGACTGGTCAAGCGCCTCAAGGCCGAGCTCGGTCCCGCCAAGGTCATTGCCACCGGCGGCCTGGCAGAGGTCATCGCCCCTGTGACCGACGTGATCGATGTGGTGGATTTGCAGTTGACGCTGAAAGGGCTAAAGTTGATCTACGACTTGAATGCGTGAAAAGCGACGAGTGAAGTGCGAACGATGCCTATTTGCCATTCACTCGTCACTCTGCACTTATCCGTGTAAGCGTGCCGCATGTCATTCACAGCTCAATTCGTCAACTACTTCACTCAAGTGCAAGCCAGCGAAGGTTGGGATCGCGTGCTGGCGTCGTTCGCGCGCTTCCTGGCGCCGGATCAAAAGGCTCATGTGCTCGATGTGGGCTGTGGGCCGGGTTCGCTGGTGCGCAGGTTGGCAAGCGAGGTCGCCCTGGCCTGCGGCTGCGATGCCGATCACGGGATGATCGAGCAGGCGCAGCAGTTGGCGCATGAAGCAGGCTTGCGCAACGTGGAATTCCGCGTGGGCGCCCTGCCCGATTTGCCTTACACACCCGATCAATTTGATGGGGTGACGGCGACCAATGTGATCTTCTTGCAGCGCAATCCAGCTGTTGCCGTTAAGGACATGGCGCGCGTGTGCAAACCCGGCGGAATCGTGGCGATGCTGAATCCCTCGCCGCAGATGAACGTGGCCGCGGCGACGGCGCACGCGGATAAGCACGGACTCGTCGAGTTTAACCGTGTATCGTTCGTCAACTGGGGCAATGCGGCAGAGCAGAATCATCGCTTCAGTGAGGGGCAAATTACGGAGATGTTCGAGGTCGCCGGGTTGAGTGAGATCGCGATCGAGGCGAAGATCGGCGGGCTGGCGTTGTTTGCGAAAGCGAAGAAACTGACACGATGACAAGGTAATCTCGTTACTTTTCATGACTATGGATACCATTCCTCTCTTCCACAACAAAAACATTATTCTCGGTGTATGCGGCGGGATTGCGGCCTACAAAATCGCCGAGCTCGCCAGCAAATTGACGCAGGCTGGCGCGTTGGTCGACGTGATCCTGACCGAGTCGGCGACGAAGTTCGTAGGGCCGGTGACGTTCGCGGCGGTAAGCGGACGATCGGCGTTGACGGACGCGGACTTGTGGCGACACGATCAGCACGTGCCGCATGTGCAGTTGGGCGAGAAAGCCGATCTGCTGATCATCGCTCCCGCCACAGCCAACACGCTTGCGAAACTCGCGCACGGGCAAGCCGATAACCTGCTCAGCGTGACGGCGCTCGCCGCGCGCGGCCCGATCATTTTGGTGCCCGCCATGGACGGCGGCATGTGGTCGAATGCAGCGACGCAGGCGAATGTGGCAATTTTGCGCGAGCGCGGCTTCCACATTCTGGGTCCAGCGCTGGGCCGCATGGCCTCAGGCTTGATCGGCGAAGGGCGCATGGTGGAGCCGGCGGAGATGCTGGGCTATGCGCGCGTTGTCCTGGGCGCGAAAGGACAGCTCGCCAAACGCAAGATCGTGGTGAGCGCGGGCGGCACCCAAGAAGCGATCGATCCGGTGCGCTTCATCGGCAATCGCTCAAGCGGAAAACAGGGTTTCGCCATCGCACAGGCCGCGATCGATCGCGGGGCCGCTGTGACATTGATCGTGGGAGCCGCGACGCTGCCAACGCCTTATGGCGCAAAACGGATCGACGTCGAAACGGCACAGCAGATGTGCGAGGCGGTACTGGCCGCCTGTCGCGACGCCGATGCCTTGATCATGGCCGCGGCGGTGGCTGATTTTCAGGCGGCGCAATTAGCCGCGCACAAGATCAAAAAGACCCAGGACACGGTGGACTTCGCGATCCAGCTGACGCGCACGCCGGATATTTTGCAGGCCGTTAAAGACCAAAAGGAAGCGATCGGGAAGCCGCCGATCACGATCGGGTTTGCCGCCGAGACGCAGAACCTGATCGAGAATGCCACCGCCAAGTTGACCCGCAAGGGACTTGATCTGATCGTAGCGAATGATGTGGCCGCCGCCGATGCCGGGTTCGCCGTCGACACCAATCGGGTGACCTTCATCGGCGCGGGCGGCGGCGTGGAACCGCTAGCCTTGATGAGCAAAGCGCAGGTCGCCGAACGCGTGCTCGATCGCTTGATCAAGTTATTGGGATGAACAGCGACTTCGGAAGTCTATCGAATGGAGTACAATAGAGGCGGCGATCGAGATGATCGCCGCTTCATCTTTTTTAGAGAGAGGTTTCATGACTGAGCGAACGATAGTCGTACTAGAGGGCGATCAGACCGGGCAGGAGTTATTGGAAGAGGCGCTGCGTGTACTCGATCCCAGTGTGATTCGTGTACCGTTGAACTTTGTGCACTTCGATCTGTCGTTGGAGAAGCGCCGCGCCACGGACAATCAGATCGTGCGCGAGGCCGCGGCGGCTTTGCGTGAATATGGCCTGGGCCTCAAAGCGGCCACGATCACGCCCGAGCAAGCGGACGATGCCGGCAGCCCGAATGCGCTTCTGCGCGAAGAGATCGACGGCAAAGTAATTTTGCGCGTGGGCCGCCGGCTACCCGGCATTCGGCCGGTGGGCGGGGTGTACGCGCCGGTGGCCGTGGTCCGCATGGCAGTGGATGATGCCTATGGCGCGCAGGAATGGCGCGCCGGAACAAACGGCGATGAAATGGCCTATCGCACCGAGAAGATTTCGCGCGCCACGTGCCACGCCGTAGCCGAGTTTGCTTTTCGCTATGCCCAGAAGACCGGGGCGAAAGTGTTCGGCGGACCCAAGTTCACGGTGAGTCCGATCTATGAAGGGATGTTCAAGGAAGAACTCGATGCGGCCGCCAAGCGGCATCCGCGGGTGCGCTATGAACCGCAGTTGATCGATGCGACGTATGCGCTGCTGTTGGTGAAAGCAGGCGAGGCCCTGGTGATCCCGGCGCTCAATCGCGACGGCGATTGTCTGAGCGATCTGGTTCTGCAGATGTTCGGCTCGATCGCAGGGAGCGAGTCGCTGATTCTGAGTTTCGATCCGGACTTCAACGTACAGACCGTCATCGCCGAAGCGCCGCACGGCACGGCGCCGAGTCTGTATCAAAAGAACATTGCCAATCCGCTGGCGATGATCCTGGCGGGCGCAGCACTGCTCACCTACGCGGGATCGCAGGAGGCCGAACGGGCCTCGCGGGCCATCTACGAATCCGCGCTGGAGGCGATCTACGACGGTGTGGCCACATCCGATCTGGGTGGCAGCGCCAACACGAGCGATTTTACAGATGAAGTGATCCGTCGCGTGACGCGGAAGTTGGAAGTCTGGGGGACGCTGGGGTAAGGCCTCATCCCCCTACCACTGCCGCATAAAGCGCGGCACATGCGGCCTTCTCCTGAATCGAACAACGTGATTTAGGAGAAGGGGGCGTGACCATTCGTAAGCGGTGATTCCCCCTCTCCTGATGACAAAAGCAACTGCGTCATCAGGAGAGGCGGCCAGGGGGTGAGGCATGAAACGCGCTCTATCCTTCATTATCTCTTTTCTACTTATAGCGCTGATCCTGTTTATTTCTCCACCACCGGGAGCGTTGCCGTCTTACATCAATGACTTTCCGCCGTTGCTCACCAACAAGCCTGTAGTTACGACGCGACTGGCATTTTGCATTCAATCCCGTGTTGGGGATCAAAGCGGAGTGTTGAGTCTGGCCGATCTGCGAACAGGTCATGTCTCATCCGTTGCGCCATGCGATAAACTGGCATGGCGTCTGAGCTGGTCCCCGACCGGGAAATATTTAGCGCTGGATGCCAATAGCGGCCTATGGGGCCCTCATGGTTGGGTCGCTGACATCGCCCGCAGAAGCGTGGAAAAGGTTTTCATGGACAAGCGCTTTGGCGGATTTTATCAATGGACCGAAGATGGACGGTACGCCATCTTCGATCAAGGAGATCAATACGACAATTCAGAGACCGTCGTCTTCGATGCTTTGGATTGGAAGATCGTTTTCAATTCCCGATCCGCAAGCTGCGTCGGGAGTATGGAGGGAGCCTGCAAGCAAGGCTCAGCTGTCGTTTATCCGCAAGATTCTCTCTTGCTATATGATGGCACAGTGGTTCATCTTCCCAATCTGGCACGGAATCAGTTGATACCTCATCAGTATATTGCCAATGTCACGTGGTCGCCGAACAAAGCACACTTGGCTCTGATCGGTTATTCCAAGCACTTGAAGGGATTTGATGCTGCGCTGTATCTAACCAACGCCAATGGCACCGAAGCAGAAGCCGTCGCCCCGGTTGCTGAGCCGTGGGGATTTTTACAATGGTCGCTAGACGGAGATTCAGTCACTTACTGGGATGACGAAGCAAAGCTTGTGGTAGACGTAGCACATCTATCCGTGCAGACCACGCCGACTTCAAAAGAAGAAGCCCTGCCACCATCTCGGCAGGAGTCTCTGTGTGGTGATGTAGAAAAAACACGCGAGAATTTGTCACAGTCGGTGAAAGGCATTTCTGCGCTCTGCTGGTCGACCGACCGAAGGTTGTTGGCAGTAAGCACCCACAACGCCGTCAGGATTTACGATGAGCATCTAACGCTGTTACGCGAAATTCCCTGCACCGGCGATGTGACAGCCATGGCCTGGTCACCCGTGCCTTAAACACTCAACAAGGGAGCAATTCATGGAACCATTTGATCAAGAACTTGCTGCAAAAGTCGACCATTACATCGAGCAGCTCTTCAATCCGCACGACGAAGCGTTAGCGCAGAACCTGCAGAACGCGCAAGCCGCCGAGCTGCCCATCATCAACGTCTCGCCGAACGAGGGCAAGCTGCTGTACCTCCTCGCAAAAATGGCTGGAGCAAAGCGCGCGTTGGAGATCGGCACGCTGGGCGGGTACAGCACCACGTGGCTGGCGCGCGCTTTGCCCGCCGACGGGAAAGTCGTCACGCTGGAGTTGGATCAGAAGCACGCCGAGGTGGCGCGCAAAAATCTCGCGCGGGCCGGGGTGGCCGATCGGGTGGAGGTGCGCGTCGGCCGCGCGGTTGATTCGCTGCTCGATATGATCAAGCAACACGCAGTACCGTTCGATCTGATCTTCATCGACGCCGACAAAGTCAGCTACGTGGAGTATCTCGATCTGTCACTGCAGCTGTCGCATCCGGGCACGGTGATCCTGGCCGATAACGTGCTGCGCAATGGCCGCGTGATGGACCGACCCCCGGCTGATGAATCGGCGCGCGGGGCGAAGGCGTTTAACGACGCGCTGGCGGCCCATCCGCGCCTGGAATCGATCATCCTGCCGATCATCCGCGCGAATCTGGACGGCCTATCCATCTCCATCGTCAAGTGAGGGGACCATGAAAATCCAGGCTGCGCTCATCACGGCGCCGCAACAACCCATTCAAATTGAAATGCTCGAACTCGATCCACCGCGCGCTGGTGAAGTGCTCGTGCAGATCAAAGCCTGCGGCGTATGCCACAGTGATTATCATTTGATCAGCGGTGCGACGAAACATCCGCTGCCGGTGGTGCCGGGGCACGAGGGGGCCGGCATCGTGGAGGCCGTAGGAGACGGCGTAACCCGCATCCAGCCGGGCGATCACGTCGTGCTGAATTGGGCGCCCAGCTGCGGTCACTGTTTCTACTGTTTGCGCGGCAAGCCCAATCTATGTGATACCTTCGTGGGGCCGATCTGGAACGGTGTGATGCTGGATGGCACACCGCGCTTGCGGTGGAACGATCAGCCCGTCTATCACTTCTCCGCACTGGCTGCATTTGCCGAATATGCCGTCGTGCCACAAGAGACATGCGTCGTCATCCGCAACGATGTGTTGTTGAGCGTCGCCGCGCTGGTGGGCTGCGCCGTTACGACCGGGGTGGGCGCGGTATTGTATTCCGCGCAGGTACAGGCCGGCGATCGAGTGGCCGTCTTCGGCTGTGGCGGGGTGGGGTTAAGTGTGATCCTGGGTGCACAGTTGGCCGGCGCGCAGCAGATCATCGCGATCGATCGCGTACCGCAGAAATTGGAGCTGGCGAAACAATTTGGTGCGACCGACGTGATCGATGCCAGTAAAGCCGATGCGGTCGCGCTGGTACGGCAGCTGACCGCCGGGCGCGGCGCAGATGTGACGTTTGAAGTGACAGGCGTGCCGCAGCTGCAAACCGCTGGTGTGGAGGCGGCCCGGCCGGGCGGCAAAGCCGTCTGGGTAGGCTTGTCCGCGATGGAATCGAGCACGTCCCTTTCGGGCGCCCAGCTTGTGCGACAAGAGAAAACAGTGATAGGATCGTATTATGGCTCGGCTCATACCGCGCGCGATTTTCCCTTCCTGCTCGACCTGTACGCGGCGGGCAAACTCAATCTCGATCGGTTGATCTCGCGCACTTATCGCTTGGTCGAAATCAATGCGGCGTTTGAGGCCATGCTCAACGGGGAAGTAGCGCGCGGCGTCGTCACCTTTTAGAGGATGGGCGCTTCCGGCTTCAGCAAGGCCCGGCCTTGGAAGGTCATGGTCACGGTATTACCAAGCGCAGTTCCGGCAGTCCTCTGCCGGAACGCCAGATACACTGTCTGTTGGGGAGGACCTGCATGCGTCTCTATTTTCTGCGTCATGGACTGGCCGATTGGCCCGATTGGGATCCGGCACGCGATCATGAGCGACCACTGACGAAAGAAGGCCTGAGGAAAATGAAGGAACAGGCCAAGACGTTGCTGGCCCTGGATTTGAAGCTGGACGCGATTTTGTCCAGTCCGTACACCCGCGCGTATCAAACCGCCGATATTGTCGCAGGAAAGCTGCGCCTGGATGTGAGAACCGAGCCGCGCCTGGCGCCCGGCTTCACATACGCCAAGCTGACCGAGATCGTCGCGTCGCTTGAAGATGCCCAGGTGCTGCTGCTGGTGGGACACGAACCGAGCTTCAGCACCGTCATCGCGGAGATCATCGGCGGAGGCCGCGTCCAGCTGAAGAAGGGCGCATTGGCCCGGGTGGATGTGAACCGTGAGCTGCGCGGCGAGTTGGTGTGGCTGTTGCAGCCTAAAATATTGATACATTGAGGTTAGCTTTCATGTACGAGCATTTGGCAGAACAAGGCATTCGCTTCCGTGAGTTTCGCTCGGAAGACATTCCCGCCTGGGTGGACATTCGCAACCGCACGGCGCCCGACGATCTGCGCACCATCGAACAGGTGGAATATAACGAGAAAACCTATCCGGCGGACAATCCCCGGCGGCGTTATGCGGTGGAAAACGCCGCAGGAAAACTCATCGGTCTGGGGGCCTGCGAGCAACCACTACATTTAAAGGTGCCGGGCATGTACTTCATGTGGATCACCGTCGATCCCGACTGGCGGCGGCGTGGCATCGCACAAGCGCTGCTGCTTCAGCTGGCCGAATATGCCCAACAACAGGCCGCGCAAAAACTGTGGACGACCTGCAAAGAAGATCAAGACTACTCCATCCGTTTCCTGCAGCGCGCCGGTTTTACGAATTTCGGACTGCGCTTCGAATCCCAGCTCGAGCTGACCACGTTCGAGGAGAGCCGCTTCGCGGGTGCAATCGAGCGAGTGGCGCAGGCCGGAGTAGAGTTCACCGATCTTGCTGCCGAACGGCTCGTCAATCCTGACGCCGACTGGCAAGTGTACGAGCTGGAACGGGACACCGGCGCAGAAGTGCCGTGGCCCGGCGGGGCACGCAGCGAAATGACCTACGAGCAATTCCGCAAACGATCGCTGGACGGGCCGGAAGCCGATCCCTCGGCCATTCTGCTGGCCAAACGGGATCAGCAATACATCGGTGTGACGGCGTTGTGGCTGCGCAAAAACAGCGCGGTGGGCTATACCGCCATGACGGGCGTGCGGCGTGACTGCCGCGGCCAAGGTGTGGCGCTGGCTTTGAAGCTCCTCTCGTTCCAGCTGTTAAAAGAACGCGGCTACACCGAGGCGCGCACGCACAACGACACGGCCAATCCA
>JAUQXC010000512.1 GCA_030834825.1 Thermoflexales bacterium | reverse complement strand
CGGTTTCATGGTGCTGGGTGCTGTGTTAGCCGGTGAGATTGCCAATCATGTACTGGGCTTCAACGGGCCTGAGGTGATGAACTGGAGGTGTTGGCGCAAGTTGCTAATCATCACGGCGATCTCTGGAGCGGTGTTGCTGATCAATCCGTATACCGTCGCGGCGCTGCAGTTACCGTTCAAGACGGTCAACATTGGTGTGCTGCAGGATTTTATTGAAGAATGGGCGGCGCCCAACTTCCACGAGTTGTATCAACAGCCTATGGTGTGGATGCTGCTGTTGACGCTGGTGATCATCGGCTGGGCCGGGCGGCGGCTGGATGCAACCGATGCGGCATGGCTGGTGCTCTTTGCCTACATCTCGTTTCTGGCGCGGCGCAACATCGGCCTGTTTGCGTTGATGGCTGCGCCGATCATGAGTCGCCACGCGGCAGCGTTGATTGGACGTTATCGTTGGGGCCAGCGCCGCTTGTCCAACGGCAGCCCCATCCTCAATTGGCTTATCTTGCTGTTGATCGTTGTGGCGGCGAGCTTGAAGGTGCTGGCTCCGATCGTGCCTGCGGCGCAGGCGCAAGCCGAAGCCCAGATTCTGCCGGCGAAAGCCACAGACTGGATCGTGGCCAATCAGCCGGCGGGCCAACTGTTTAACTCGTACAATTGGGGTGGTTATTTGCTGTGGCGTTTGTGGCCGGAGTATCCCGTCTATGCCGATGGCCGCACCGATGTGTATCCCAACGCCTTTCTGCAGGAGTATCTGCAAATCGTGACGGGTCAACAGGATGCGCCTGCTTTGTTTGATGAGCGTGGCATCCGCACCGTGATCATCGAGCAGGAAGCGCCACTGGTGATCCAGTTGGTCAAGTCGGGCCTCTGGCAAGAGGCTTATCGTGACGAGAAGGCCGCCGTCCTGACGCGGCGCGACTAGCCAATGATTCAGCCGCTCGTCTCTCGCTCGAAGAAATCGACCTGGTTGAGCTTGGCGCTGCTCGGGATGCTCTGCCTATTCTTTGTGGTGCTGCGCTGGGATAAATTGAATTCGTTGTGGGGCGATCCGGCGCGCTGGTTGTTTGAAGCTTATCGTTCCGCGAACGGCGAAATGCTCTATCGTGATTTCGCCTGGCAATTTCCGCCGTTGTCGCTGCTATTGATGAGCGGCACGTTTCGCTTGTTCGGCAGCACGTTTGAAGTGGCGCAGCTGGTGCTGAACGTGCTTAGCCTAATCGTGGTGCTGTTGCTGTGGGTCGTTGCGCGGCGGATGATGCCAGCCCGCTTAGCGCTGGCCGTGACACTGGCGGGCGTGATCGCCATCGCGACCGGCGGCGGGCCGGATTTCCGTTTCTTCTCGCTGCAACTGTACACCCCCGCGCAGCTCACGGGATTGATCGGCACGCTGCTGCTGGCCTGGAGTCTGATCGCTGCCTTGCAGGGCGGAGCCATGACGTTGGGCGGGTGGCTCGCGTTGTCGCTGGGATCGACGATCGGGTTGTTGAGCAAGCCGGAGTATGCGGCGGCCAACATGGCGGCTTTGATCGTTTTCGGCCTGATCGATATGCGCGTAAAAGGCGCTAATAAATCGATCGGTTTATGGCTGCGTCGCGTCGGGCTAATACTCACTCTCGGCTTGTTGCCCGCCCTGATTGGGTACCTGTTCGTTAGCGGCCTTGTCGGATTCGATAACCTGTTCGCAGGGGTCACTGGTTACGGGGCAGCCGCACTGATCTGCCCATGGTGGCCGACGGGCCTGGGTCTATTGGGTGCACTGGCCGCGCTGGGGCAGGGCGTATTGTTCGTGATGGTGTTGTCGCTGGTGCGTTTCAACTCGCTGCGGCGAAGATATGGCGGACGTTATCTGGCGCTGTGGTTGGCCGCAGGCCTGGGCCTAGTGTTGAACGTTGTGTATCTGCCGGCGTGGTTGCGCCTAAACAATGTTGGCCTGGGCGGTTGGGAGGCCTTGGGGTTTGTCACGACGTTGGGTGTCTGGTTGTTGCCGGTAATGTGGTGTGCGATCGGGACGTGGTTTATCTTGCTGGGAAGCTACATCCGTACATGGTTCAAGCGCCAGGCCTTCTCCAGCGAAGGGAGTTGGTGGTGGGTGTTGTTGACCATCGGCGTGGCGCTGTCGGCGCGCAGCTTGTTTGGGGATTCACACAGCATAACGACGATGGTGCCGGTGGCCGCCATGCCGATCTGGTTGCTGGTAGGTGTGTCTGGCCTGATCGCGATCTTGCGCCGCTTCAAAACAGCGGATGCTGATGAAGGCCAGGCACTCTGGGCGAAACTGGTTCTGGTCCTTGTCATCCTCTTTGCCGGGTTACGCTTGATCTACGGGTTGGGTGATGAGGCTCGCACGACTTACACGGCCTTGGACACGCTGGCGGGGAGAGTGCGGTTAGCCGATCGGGCCAGCGCCGCGATCTATGCGGATGTGCTGCGCGAGACACAACCAACCGATCAGGTGTTGGATGTCGCCTATGGCGGTGGGATCAATTTTGCGGCGCGGCGTGCCAGTCCCACGTTTTCAACACAATGGTGGTATCTGTTGCCTGCGCAAAAATACGTCGATCAGGATCTGGCGCAGTTCATACAACAGCCACCCCGTCTGGTCATTGCGAATGATTTGGCCGATTACGGGGCGGCCTTCGGTGTTATCTCGCCGACGCGTTGTCCGTTTCCGCGCCTGGTCTGGCAGCCCGATCAGCTGGCTTATGATCCTATGCGGCGCTTTGCGGTGATCGACTATATTAACGCAAATTATCAATCTGTTGTGGCCTATGAGGGGATGGTGGTTTTAATGCCCGTCAACCTTAACCCATGAGCTTGATCACACGGTTGATTATAAGGTGGGGCGCTATTGGAGTTAGTCTGATCGGGCTGGCATTGGTTTTTAGTCGCATTCTGGCGCCCGCCTATGATTTCCATGGTGTGTATTATCCTGCGATTCGTGATTTTATGACGGGGCACTTCGCATATGCGACCTCACCCGGTTACCTGAATCCACCCTGGACGTTGTTCTTACTAGGGCCGCTGGGTTGGTTTAGCCCGGATGTGGCGCGTGGCTTGTTGGTTGCCGTGACACTGTGGGTGACGTTGGCGGTGATGCGTGACCATCACCCCCTCAAGATTTCATACCTGTTGGTTGTGATTTCCATGCCGATGCTGGCCGTGATGTGGCTTGGTCAGTTAGAAGTCTTTTCTCTACTGGGAGTGCTGATCGGCTATCGAGCGGTGATGCGCCGCCAGCCAGGGTGGTTAGCTGGGGCCTTGCTATTGATGTTGATCAAGCCCCAGGAGACGTGGATCATTATGCTGTTCTTATTAGCAGGGTCAGTTCGCCGGTGGACGCGAGTTGAATGGGTGAAGATCTTTGTCCCCGTGATCCTCGTGGTCGTTGTGACTTCGGTGTGGTTGGGTTTAGACTGGATTCCACGGATGCTGGGTGCGTCGAGCAAGTATGCCATTGAATGGCAAAACTTTTCAATCTGGCAGTGGCGTGATAACCTGCCGTGGGGACTGGTCATCGCCGTATGGAGTGTGATTGCCTTGGGAACGCTCTGGGCGCTGCGGCGGGTGGGACTTACCCATCTGGGATTGGCCATGGCGGCCGTGGGCAGTAATCTCTTATCGCCCTATCTGACGACCCCTCATCTGTTACTGAGCATGTGTTTGAGCTGGGGTTTGTTGCTCGAGCGATCTTGGAAGTGGGGCGCAGTCGCTTATCTCGCTTCACTCACTCCGCTATTGCGAATGACGACTGGCGATCAGGCTTTGAACCAACTCGATGTAATATTTCCCTTGTTGGTGTGGAGCGGTTTAGGCCTGAGCCTCTTTTTTGAACAGAGGCGTCTGCCGGGTACAACCCGTTTAACTAAGAGTCTATGAGACGTCTGATTTTGACCACCACGGATTTATTGATCTTGAGACGTAGTTCTTGCGGGACAGAAAGGATGCGTCGAATGGCCTGCCTATTATCGTGGTTACTGATTGTGGGCTTACCCCGATAGGTTTTGGGGAGACTGTTTTGCCGCTGCTGAGTGTTGCCGGTGCCACTTCAAGCCACGCTCTCCCGTTCAATCGGTACGCTGGGATCAGCACTGATGACGTGGGGGCTGATCGTGATGTGGGCCTTGATGGTGTGGCGTCTGCGAACGATCACTATCGGCAGTGCCGCACCACGATTCTTTTAGCGAAGGATTGACACGGGATGTCGCTCTCTTTATCGCTGGATGCATTGCTCTTCGGCCTGTTGGCTGCGGCCTACCTCGGGTTGCGGTTTGCGCTGCCTGATTTCCCGCAGTTGGTGCCAGACGATTTGCGTGCGGGGGCCTTAGTGACCCTGATGGTCGGCGGTTACTGGCTACTCGATCTGCTGCCGCGGCGCAGTCCGCTGATGCAGCAAATCATCCAGGTGGGCAAGTATTTAGCAGTGGCCGTGACCGTGATCATCGTCGTGGTGCTGCCGACCATCCTGGCGATCAATCAGCGGCATCAAACTGCTCCGCACCAGTTTGCGCACGACGGCCTGATGCAAAGTGAGTCGGCTACACAATTTGCGCTGGCGGGGCGTAATCCCTATATCGAGAGCTATCAGAACACGCCGATGGGGCAATGGCAGTTTAACATTGGGGGGGTACGAATTAATCCGGCGCTGGAGCACTATGCTTACATGCCGTTGACTTTTTTGTTGCCATTACCCGCCCAAGGATTGGCGCAGCAAATCTGGGGCTGGTTCGATCAGCGTTGGGTGTACCTGGTGTTTTTTGCGGCACTGTTGGTGCTGTGCCTACGGCTCACCTCTGACGCTGGCCGGCAGATAAGCCTGGTCGTCATCCTGGCGCTGAATCCCTTGTTTGTGCCCTTTCTGATCGAAGGTCGCAACGATGTCTTATCTTTGTTTGGACTGATTCTGACATTACTCGCCCTGCAACGCCAGCGGTGGGTACCAGCTGCGGTGACCCTGGCGTTGAGTTGCGCCACCAAACAATATGCCTGGTTCTTAGTACCTTTCTTCTGTGTGTTTGTGGCGGGACACGGCACCTGGTCGGCACAGTGGGCGCGTCTTAAGCGGCCAGTGATCGCTTTCAGCCTAACCGCGGCCGTGGCGATTTTACCCTGGGCGTTGTGGAATCCAACGGCATTTCTGGGTGACATCCTGTATTTTCAGTCCAGCCCCATGGGCGGAGGCTATCCCATTAGCGGTTTTAGCATCGGTGTGTTGTTGTTGGCCGTGGGCGTGTTGCCGTCGCCGCTCACACCGTTTCCCTATTGGTTGTTACAGTTGGCGTTTAGCCTGCCGGTGTTGTGGATCATGTTGCGCCGTGTGCGGCTGCACCAGAATGTGCCTGAAATGCTGATCGGCTTTGGACTGGTATTGTTTACCATCGCCTTTTTCTCACCCTTTTTTCACGACAACTACTTCGGCTACATCATCGCTGTCATGGCGCTGGCCTGGGTCCTTACCGGCAATCAGCTTGCGCAGGAAGTGAGGGCGTCATGAGACTTCAGAGGCCACTCGATCAGCTCGCTGCTCCCCTGGGGGGAACAGGGATTCCAACGGAAGATCCCAACCGGGCGTTGCAGTTTTGTCAGGCCTTGGCGCAAGTGCTGGCTGCACCACAGGGACCCTTGACCCAACCGGCGCGTCCCGTGCTCTCCGTCGTGATTCCCGTGTACGAAGAGCAAGATAATTTGCCGGCACTGCATGCGCGCTTGACGCAAGTGCTGTCCGCCACCGAACCCCATTACGAGATCATCTTTATCGATGATGGCAGCCGCGATCGCAGCGCCGAGATCATGCATAGTCTAGCGCTGAGTGATCCGCACGTGGTCGTGGTGGAACTCTCGCGCAACTTCGGACATCAAGTGGCGATCAGCGCGGGACTGGATTATGCGCAAGGCGACGGCGTGATCATCATGGATGCGGACTTGCAGGATCCGCCGGAAGTGCTGCCGCAGTTCATTGCCAAGTGGCGCGAAGGCCATGCTGTGGTGTACGCCATTCGTGAACAGCGCAAAGAAGGCCGGCTCAAGCGCGCGCTCTATGCGCTGTTCTACCAGATGCTGCAGCGCGTCGCCAATATTCACATTCCGCTGGATGCCGGGGATTTCTGCATCATGGATCGGCAGGTGGTGGCGATTCTCAATGGCATGCCGGAGCGCAATCGTTTCGTGCGCGGTATCCGCAGTTGGGTGGGATTAGATCAAGTCGGGCTGACCTATGAGCGGCAGGCGCGTTATTCAGGACAAGCCAAGTATTCTTACCGACGTCTGATTTATCTGGCATTAGACGGTCTGGTGTCGTTCAGCTTTGTGCCGCTGCGCATGATCACGATCATGGGGTTTATTGTCTCGCTCATCTCGATTGTCCTGGCCGCTATCTACTTTGTCCAGCGGCTAACGGTCGGCCCTAATCCCTTGGGCTTTACCACCACCATCGTGGCCGTTCTGTTTTTGTCGGGCATGCAGCTGATCACGCTGGGCGTGATCGGCGAATATATCGGCCGCATCTTCGAGGAAGTCAAACGCCGACCACTCTATGTGGTGCGTCGTGTAACGGGAAAGCAGCCTCAGGCCGCGGCGGGCAGATAGGATAGCGTATGTCAGAACGCGCGCAGGGTTTTTGGATTTGTGTTGCGTTATTTGTGGCTGCGTTGGGCGTGCGCCTGGGGTTGGCCCTGCAACTGCCGTTTCCGCAGCTCGATGATCCAGCCGGCTACATTCAGCTGGCACGCAACATCGCCAGCGGACGGGGCCTGGTTTCTGACGTCTTATGGAGCTATTGGGTTTCATTTCCGTCCGTGACCCACCCCAGCAATGAGTTCTGGATGCCGTTGGCTTCGTGGTTCATGGCCGGATCGATCCGCATGCTGGGCGACACGCTGTTTGCCGCTCAACTGCCGGGCATTCTGGCGGGTTCTTTGCTTGTTCCACTAGCCTATGGGATTGGCCGCATCCTCTGGCCTGTTCAACGGCGCTGGGCCGTGCTGGCTGCGGCATTGCTGGTGCCGAATGCGGCGCTGGTGTATCAAGCGGTGAGCGCGGATAGCTCGTCACTCTATACTTTATTTGCTGTGCTGGCGTTGTTCGTTGGGGCGCTGGCGATCGATCGGCGGCGGATCAGCTGGGGGCTGTTCGCCGGCGTGCTGTGTGGCCTGAGCTACCTCACGCGATCACATGGGCTGGTACTGCCGGTTGCGATCGGATTGATCGCGCTGGTCAAGTTGTGGCGGCATCCCAGGTTCCTGATCACCTTTGGAGTGTTGCTGGCGTTGGGCTTCTTCGTTTTGATTGTCCCTTGGTGGCTGCGCAATCAGTCGGTGTTTGGGGCGATGCAGCCCATTCCTTTGACCGCCATCATCGCTTCGCGCGGTTATGAGGATTGGTTCAATTACACCAATCAGCCGACGCTCGCTTCATTGACCCAGCTGGGCTGGGAGACCTTTCTGAGTTTTCGCGCGGATGCTTTACTCCGCGCCTTCGGCGTGATTCTGGTGATGACTTTCCCATTTGGACTCGTTGGACTTCCTGTTGTGCTACTCCGGCGCGAGCCGATCTGGCGAGCGTTCTTGATTTACGCGGCGGCCATGTATCTGGGTGTTTGTTTGGTTCTACCCTCGGCGGCCGTGACCGGCTCATTTTATCACTCGACCGGTCCGTTTGTGGTGTGGGCGGCGTTGGGGAGCATTTACGCCATTCAATATCTGTTTGAGCGTCCTCGGACGCGGTTGATGGCTGTGGCCGGTTATGCCTTGTTGGCCGGTTTAGTTCTGGGGCAAGTCGCACTGGCCGGAAACAGCGCTGCTGCGACCAGCCGCACACAGGGACAACAATTCGAGGAGATCGCGCACTGGGTTCAGGTCAATGTGCCGGCGGGTGAGCCGATCATTACGACACAGGCAAATACCTTGAACTACGTCACCGGACATCCGGCGTTGACCCTGCCGACGATTCAAGACGTGTCCATCCTACGCCAGTTGGCCGAGCGCTATG
>JAUQXC010000511.1 GCA_030834825.1 Thermoflexales bacterium | reverse complement strand
GCCTTGATCACTTCGTAGCCGTTGGCCAGCAGCGCTTTGGCAGTGATTTGAATGATGATGGGGTCGTCGTCGACGACCAGAATGCGAGGTGCCATAGCTTTTCTCCGTTTCAGTGTGAGGTCAGGTGAGCTTGAAAAGCTGCACCAACTCGATCGAGTTCTTGTTCCAGCCCAGTCACCAGGGCGGCCGCGTTAGCGACCGTCCCAGCGCGTCCCAGCTTCTCCAGCTCAAAACTCGCCGTGCTCACTCGTTGCGCGCCCAGACTGGCACTGCTGCCCTTCAAGGTATGTGCGCTGCGCTGTAGTTGGGTTGGATTACTTTCAGCGATGGCCTGTTTGATCGCGGCCAGCAGTTGAGGCGCGTTCTCCAGATACAGGCCGATCATCTCTTGCGCGAAATCCGGCTCGCCCTCGGCCTGCAGGGCGCGCAGCTCATTCAGGATCGCCCAATCGATGGCGGCGGGTTCCGCCGGGGAAGCGGCCTCCGGCTCGAGCGGTTGGCGTTGGCCCCAGCGTTCCAGCGCGGCTTGCAGTTCTTTCACTTGGATCGGCTTACTGATGTAATCGTCCATGCCGGCCGCCAGGCATTCTTCCCGATCGCCCTGCATCGCATTGGCCGTCATGGCGACGATGCGCGGCTGGGGGTGATTGCCCGCCCGGCCTCGCTCCCGGATACGGCGCGTTGCTTCCAGGCCATCCATCTCCGGCATCTGCACATCCATCAACACCACATCATACGGTTGGCGCTCCAGGGCCTCCAAGACTTCCAGCCCATTGCCGGCCACGTCGGCGCGATAACCCAGCTTGCGCAGCATCTGCAGCGCCAATTTTTGATTCACGGCGTTGTCTTCGGCCAGCAGCAAGCGCAGCGGCAAACGCTCGGCCAGCTGGGCATCAAACTGCGAAGTCACCGCCGGTTCACGCTGTGCCGCTTCGGGCTTGCCCGCCAGCACTTCCACCAGCGCATTGTACAACATGGACTGTTTGATCGGCTTGGTCAAATAGGCGGCGAACTCGGTGCTGTCCGCGCCCAGCTCCTTGCGCCCCAGCGAGCTCAACATGATTAAAGACAGGCTAGACGCATCACGGTACTGGCGGATTTTCGCCGCCAGCATCATGCCATCCATTTCCGGCATCTGCATGTCCAACAAAGCCAGATCAAAGTGATCACCGCGCTGAACCCATTCCAACGCCTCTTGTGGTGAAGCAGTTTCGCGCGGGATCATATTCCAGGTGCGGGTCTGTTCGACCAAGACGCGGCGATTCGTGTCATTGTCGTCTACAATCAGCACGCGTCGATCACGCAACTGCGGCTGTTCAGCTCGCAAATACACGCGGGGTTGGGCGGGAGCCGCGGCGGCTTGAATCGTAAAATGGAACGTGCTGCCCTGGCCGGGCACGCCGGTGCTTTCAACCCACATGGTACCTCCCATCAGTTCGCTCAAGCGCTTGCTGATGGCCAGGCCCAATCCCGTGCCGCCGTATTTGCGTGTGGTCGAGGCGTCAACCTGGCTGAATGAGTGAAAGAGGCGGTCCATGCGATCGGGGGGAATGCCGAGGCCAGTGTCTTTGACGGCGAAGTGCAGTTGGTAGCGGGTTGTCTCGTCACGCAGTTCACTACCGGCTAATTCGATCGATACGACCACTTCGCCTTTCTCGGTGAATTTCAGGGCATTGCCCAGAAGGTTGATCAGAATCTGCCGGAGGCGGGTGACATCGCCCAGCAACATGGCGGGCGTTGACGCGTCGATGAGATACGCGAGTTCCAGGCCCTTTTCGCGCGCTTTGCTCGCCACCAGATCGAGCGCACTCTCGACGCAGTCGCGCACATCGAACGGCTGATTCTCCAACTCCATGCGACCGGCCTCGATCTTTGAGAAATCGAGGATGTCATTGATGATGGTGAGCAGCGCTTCACCGCTGGCGCGGATCGTCTCGGCATAGTCGCGCTGCTCAGGCGTTAGATCGGTATCGAGCAACAGGCTGGTCATACCGATGACGCCGTTCATCGGCGTGCGGATTTCGTGGCTCATCATCGCCAGGAAGGCGCTCTTGGCATGCGTGGCGGCCTCAGCCTCTTCGCGGGCACGCTGCAGTTCGGTGATATCGTGATAGATGGCCAGCGCCCCGATTTGCGTGCTCTCGACAATGACGGGCACCGCCAACACTTCGACATTGACCAGTGTGCCATCTTTTCGTCGGCGGCGCGTCACGGCATGGATCAGATTGCCGGTGGCGGCTCGTTGACTATAGGCGGCGGCTTCGGCGCGCAGGGCCTCGTTCGTGATCAGATCATCGATGTTGCGGCCAATCGCTTCGTGGAGGGCATAGCCAAATAACTGCTCGGCGGCCGGATTCCACGACACGACCTCGTTGCTGGAGGAAATGATAACCGTGGCGACTGGATTGTTCATGACGAGCGATTCAAAATACTGCTTCTCGCTTTGGACTTCTTGATAGAGCCGCTGCAGGATCCGATCCGCTTCTTTGCGCTCGGTAATGTCGACAAACGCGCCGACCGCGCCACGCGGCCGATCAGCTTCGTCAAACAGCGGCATGACGTTACCCAATTCGTAAACGATCGTGCCGTCGTCAAAGACGATCTCCTCTTCAAAGTCACGGATTTCGACCCCGGTCACCGCGCTGAGTTGAAGGGGAAGATCGTTGAGCGGCAGCTCGACGCCGTTCTGGTATATCTTGAAGTGGCCGGGGTGCCGATCTTTCGCTGCGGTAGGCGACGCGTTGCTGCCCGGCGGCAGGCGCAGCCGCTCATACGCGGCCCGGTTGCCGGAAATGACCTGGCTCGTTTGATCGTGCGCGATCCACACAGCCGCCGGCACGGTGTCCATGATCGTCTGCAGCTCAGCTGCGCGCGCACGTGCGCGATTCTCGCTTTCGCGCAGGCTCTCTTCCGCCCGCTTGCGCTCAGTAATGTCGCGGGTGATGCCCACCAGCCCGATGAGGTGGCCCCGATCGTCCCGCAACGGCACCTTAGTCGTTGCGCTCCAGCGGAGTTCGCCGGCCGCCGCCACGTTCGGTTCTTCGTAGTCCAGCAACGCTTGACCCGTGCGGAGGATGGGTTGCTCGGACGCCTGGAATTGCTCGGCTAGTTCGCGTGGATAGAAGTCGAAGTCGCTCTGACCGAGGAGCGCCGCCGGGTTAGCTAAGCCGTGCAGCTGCGCATGGGCCACGTTGCTCAAGATGAACCGGCCCCCGGTATCCTTGCCGTAAATGTAATCTGGCATGGCATCGATCAGTGTGCGCAGCACATTGTACTCTTGTGTGAGTGAGGCCGCGTTTGTTTCTAAGCCAGCCACCTGCCGGCGCAGCTGCGTCAGCTCGGTGATGAGTTGAGCTTTAGTTTTGTGAGTGTCGTCCATGTCCATCCCATTCCAGATCGGCGCAACGCCGGGCTGCCCCGAGTTTAACCACGCCGTAAACGCCAGACCCTGCCCCAACCTATTTTCGATCCTGATCGGGCCGCTATGTTTCCCAATTTGCCTGGCAGCGCGTCCCACTCAGCCCGACAACTTCCATGACGTCCGTGACGACGAACAGGCCATCAACGCACGTGTCACACACGTCATTTTCCCATTCTATTCCGATCCTTCCTAGAAGGAATGACGCAAACCTTGCAATTCGCTTCCAATTTAATTGCTGAAGTCTCGCTAAGTTCCAAAATCAACTATTGATACTAACTTGATAAACGGTGTAGGGCTGGTCAGGTTTGCCGGACATCAACGAAACACCGATCCGTTGACAGAGCCTGTTGGGCAGTTGCAGGGTTTCACGGTTACGCAGACGATACCGCTAACCTGAAAACCAGCCTGCAACAAAGAGTGCTAACTTCGTTCGCCCGCAGGGCCGTTCTCGCTTAACCTGGATGCCCGCTGACGCCCTGCCCGCGAAGCGGGGGCGCGCTAGGCGAACCACTCGGGCATGACGGCTGAGCAGTAACAATTTTTAACATCCTCCTGCGAAGGCCGTAGAGTTCCACCAATTTCGCGTTAGCCATCAACGTAAGCACCAAAGTGCACAAGCGGCGGCCTCTTTGCGAAAGTTTCGATTTATCGGAGATTTCACTCCAAGTGACTGGCTCGTAGTTTGCTGTTCGTTGAAGAAAAAGGCCTTGAGCCGTTCCACTGCAACGGAGCCGAAACAATTCCGATACGGTGCTGAAACTCAGCAATGAGATCTTGTGCGCTAGAATGTTTGCACCAACCCAAATTTATAAGGAGCAAAAGAGATGAAGATGCAAGGTGGTTTTACATTGATTGAGTTGTTAGTGGTCATCGCCATTCTGGCAGTGTTGTTCGGCGTGACAGCACTGGCCTTGAATGGAGTGGGCAGCAACGCGACAGCTGTCACTATGCAGGCCGAAAAGGATGTGGTTCAAACAGCGGTCGATGTGTATATGACTGTCAGTGGCAATACGCCGACGGCGCAGGCTACATCCGTGCAGGTCGGGCCAGGTTCTGAATTTGGCGCTTACCTGCGGCGATCCTCCAAGTACTTCTATTGTTGGACCGCCAGCGGCGTAGTGGGGCAGGCCTCTACTGCAAGCAGTGCCTGTCCGTAGGCTAGAGCTTGAGTCGTGAACTGGCAGCAATGCTCAAAGTACGTTGCTCACACGGCAGAAACTCGCCGAAGTTACGCTCAGGGTGTCGTTACCGTGGCAAGCCTTACTGCCCTGTCTCGCATGAGTGACGCTGCAACGCGCAGTGTGGAGGCGGGCTGGCTGATCGGCCTGGCATTCATTCCACTGTTCAATCTGGTGGGATTGGTGTATGACGAACCACGGACTGCACTCTTTCGGGCAATAGCGCTGACGATGTTGGCGCTGCACCTGATCGCTCAAATGCCGGGCAGCACCCCAACCTCGCTCCTCGCCCAATCTCGACGAGGAGCGAGAATGTTTTTCCGCCAGGTGTGGCCGCTATCGTTGATCGCGGCGAGCCTGGTGTTATCCACCGTGACTTCGATCAGTGCGCTGGATAGCATCTGGGGATCGTTCTTTCGGGGACAGGGTCTTTACCTGGGCTTGACCCAAATCATTTGGGCGCTGTTGTTGATCGCTCATCTTCATACTCCGGCGCAACGCCAGCGCTTATTGCTGGCGATTACACTCGGCGGTACGTTGACGGCGGTCACGGCCATCCTGGAGCCAGCCTTACTCGGCGCCGATTGGTTGACGTGGCGGCCCGGCGGTACACAGGGCAACCCGATCTTTCTCGGCGGCTACCTGGTGATGGTTATACCTTTTACGTTGGCCGCCCTGCTGGGGCACAACGCCGGAGACGAGCGACAGGGATTGAAGGATAAAGCGGCCCGCCTCGCGTTGATCGCAGCCTTGCTCGTACAGGTGGTGGCGTTGGCGCTGAGCGGGAGTCGCGGACCCTGGATCGGGGCGCTGGCCGGCGCCGTTGTCTTCGGCGGATTATTGCTGTGGCAGCGTCAGCGCTGGATCGTGATCGCCGGCACGCTGATCAGTTTGATCGGGATCGGCACGCTGGTGGTCGGACTGAACATGGCCGTCAACGCCGTCCCAGCGCTCGCGTCAGTGCCCATGGTCAATCGTTTGAATTTGGCGCAGGATGCGCAGACTGGCACGGGCCGGGTGCGACTGGTGTTGTGGCAGGCCGTTGGTCAAATCGTGACGCAGTGGCCGCCGGTGGTGCCTGACGGCGACGCTTGGCATTTTCTGCGCCCCGTACTGGGTTATGGATTAGATACAGCCGCCATCGTCTACCTGCGTGTCTACCCGCCCGAACTGGCCCACATTGAAGATCCCGGTAGCATGTGGGATCGGGCGCACAATGAGACACTCGATGTATTGACGATGCAGGGCGCGTTGGGTCTGCTGACCTATCTGATCGTGGGCAGTGTGTGCGTGTGGCGCGGGCGACAACACTGGCGGGCCGCCAAGTCAATGTCACAACGGGTGTGGATCGCAGCGCCGCTGGCGGCCTTAGCCGCCCATGTGGTCGAGGCACAGTTTGCATTTACGCTGACGACGACCGGCATGTTAGTGTGGTTGTGTGTGGCGGTGTTGCTGGGATGGCCGCTGGCCTGCGAACACCGTCA
>JAUQXC010000510.1 GCA_030834825.1 Thermoflexales bacterium | reverse complement strand
CCTGGACTACGTGCAAGTGAAGATCAGTGAGCATTAAGCCCAATCCTTTGGCCCACACTCTCACTGCGACGCCGAGCCATAAACGATAGGTTGATGTCGCGGTATCAGATTGTTAGGCAAAGATCACCAGTGACTTGATCTGGTGTCACCTTAACTACTAGAAAGCGGAGGGCAGCATCCATTACAACTTCGACAGCTTATTCACTGCCATTTCGCTTAAAATTTCTGGCAAATCCGGAATTGTTTGGGGAAACTGGGGGTATGAGTATCATGCCTCCGATCACTGACGAACGCGTTGACGATATTCCCGTGTTGATACACACGATGACCCACCAATTAGGTTTCCACACACTGCTGGATGACATTCGGCCCTGGCATGGCAACTGGCTTGGCTTGAGTCTCGGCCAAGTGATGGTCGTGTGGCTAACGCACATTCTCTCCGAATGTCGACACACCATGAGTCCGGTGCGCGACTGGGCCAATGCACGCCAACACACTTTGACCCGGTTGCTCGGTCAGGCCCCTCGCGACACTGACCTGAGCGACGACCGACTCGCCGAGGTGCTCCGCATTTTGAGTCAAGATACGATTTGGCAACCCTTTGAGCAAGCGGTGACGCAGCGGACGATCCGCGTCTACCAGTTGCCCCTGCAGCGCGTGTGCCTCGATACGACGACGGCCAGTATTCATAGTGATCACTCCGCTTCGGTATTGTTCCAGCGCGGACACTCGAAAGACCACCGTCCCGATTTGCGCCAACTCAAGGCCATGCTGGCGGCCTTAGCCCTGCTGGGCTGTATGTGCCCATGATTGATCGGCTCCGCGCGGTCTTGGACACCCCCGGCTTACTCTATATCGGCGAGTGTAAGATATCGGCCCTCGTCACCCGTGCATACCTTCAGGCAACCGACAATTGCTATCTCATGCCCCTCGCCCAAGTCGGTACGCTGCCCGCCGAGATGGCCACGTGGATCATGGCGGCGCTGACGGGCCAAGCCCGCTTAACGACCATCCTCGATACCGACGGTCAAACCGTCCTGGGTGAGGGCTACGAACTCCCACGGGCGCAACACGGCATAGGGCCCACCGGCCCGATCGCCTGGACGGAACACGTCGTGATCGTGCGCTCCGCCACGTTTGCCGCGGCCGCCCGCCGCGGGTTGCACCAACGCCTGGCTAAAGCTCAAGCGGCCTTGAAGGCCTTGACCCCGCACCCTGGTCGCGGGCGTCGCCAGTTTACGGAGGTCGCACCGCTACAGGAGGCGGTCCAAGCCCTCCTCACGCACTATGACGTCGAAGGTCCCCTCACGGTTCAACTCAAGCGCCAAACTCAGCGGCGTTCCATCCGCGCCTACGGCGACCGGCCCGCCCGTGTCGAGCAACACCATCGCTACGTCGTCCACGTTCAGTCTGACACGGCGGCGATTGAACGGTTGGAACAAACCTTGGGCTGGCGCGTCTATGCCACCAATGCGCTGCGCCGGGCCTTGGCCTTGTCCCAGGCCATCCAAACCTATCGCGATGAGTATCTGGTGGAACACAACTTCGCACGCCTGAAGGGACGGCCGTTGTCGCTGTCGCCTCTCTGGTTGACCCGCGAAGATCACGCTATCGGTTTGGTTCGGTTGTTAACGTCAGCCGCGCGCGTCTTGGCGCTGGTGGAATATCAGGTGCGGCACCAATTGGCTGTGACGCAGCAAACCTTGGTGGGGGTGTACCCTGGACAAGCTACCCGCGCCACGAATCAACCCACGTCCGAACGTTTGCTCCTGGCCTTCAAGCACATCACCTTGGTCATCGTCCGCAAGGGCAAGACGATCGAGCGTCACATTACACCGTTGTCCAGTTTGCAGAAATCCATCATCAAACTTCTGGGGTATCCGCGCAACTTGTACGATCAGATCATGGATTCCGGGTAACCCACCGAAATTTTAAGCGAAATGGCAGTATTCAATTAGCAAAACCAGAAAATCATTCTGCACAAGGAGATGAACATGAACCGCGAAGAGGAAGAAGACCAGACCATTTACAAAGTGGTGGTCAATCACGAAGAGCAGTATTCGATCTGGTCGGCCGAGCGCGAGAATCCGCTCGGCTGGAACGATGTGGGCAAGAGCGGTCCGAAGGACGAATGCCTGGCCTACATCAAAGAAGTCTGGACCGACATGCGGCCGCTCAGCCTGCGCAAGAAGATGGCCGAAGACGAAGCACGGCGGAGAGCAGAAGGATCCGGGGAGGCTTAGCCATGGCCACGATGGGTAAGTACTGCAAGGCCTATTCGATCCAAAAACTGCGTGGCTTCAGCGGCTGGAGCGAAAACGCCGGGAATGCCCGCAGGGAAAAGCAAACAGGCGTGGACGGCAAAGAGATCGAAGTCACGCGGACCTTGACGGCCGATGATTATCTGTACGTGCAGGAGAACTACGTCGTCACTGATGGTATCTTCAAAGATGAGAACATCATTTTTGATCAGGTGACGCCGGAGTGGATCGAGTACTGCCAACAAACGCTCAAATTCGAGATCCCTGTTTACGAGCCGGTGAAGCCCACAGCCGCAACCGGGTGAAACAAGCGATCAAACAAGGAGAAAGCCCTTATGGAAGAACTGGTGCAACGCCTCGCAGAAGGCGATCATCCTGTGATCATGCAACGCTACAAATCCGCCGAAGAGTTGAAACAAGCCATTGATCGCGGCTATGTCCTGGTCAAATTCACCGACACCCGGGGTGGAACAGAATTGGGCTTTCGGCTGGATAACGCCGCGACAGACCTGAGCCAAGCAGATTTTAGTCACGCCACTGGCAACGTTCATGTCGTCGGCAATCTGACCCTTAACTACGTCAAAGTGTGCGGCGTCGCCGATGTGAATGTCGCGACTTTAGAAGGCAAAGGTCATCTAGAAATTCTCGAGCAGTGAATGTCCTGCCGCGACCTGAACTTGTTTGAAAGAGCCAAGCCGGCGCAGCGGTCGTACGCCTTGGCTCTTTAGCCTTAGGTGCCAAACCGCATGAGACTTTATGCGATTAGCGACTTCCATCTGCTCAGTGAAATCAATCGGTAGGCGCTGCTGACGTTGCCCCCTTACCCAGAAGACTGGCTCATCCTTGGGGGAGATATCGGGGAAACAGAAGAACTGCTGCGCTTTGCGCTATCGATCTTGACGCGACGCTTCAAGCGCGTGGTGTGGGTCCCGGGCAATCACGATCTATGGACTTTACCATCCGATCGCAATGGGCTACAGGGCGAAGCCAAATACCAGCGGCTGGTCGCGATCTGCCGCGACTACGGCGTGCTGACACCGGAAGATCCATATGCGGTACGGAACACTGCTGGAGCCGAGTATTTGATTGCGCCGCTGTTCCTGTTGTACGATTATAGCTTTCGCCCGGATGATGTCCCACCTGAACGCGCGGTGGAGTGGGCGTCTGAAGCCGGCATTATCTGTGCAGATGAAGTGTTATTGCAGGCCGAACCTTATGCCTCACGCTCGGCTTGGTGTGAGGCGCGCTGCCGTTATACGGAAACGCGTCTTCAGGCCGTTGTGGGATCCGGGCCGTTGGTGCTCATTAATCACTTTCCTCTGCGGCAAGATCTGGCTCGGCTGTGGCGCATTCCGCGCTTTTCACCGTGGTGCGGCACTCAGCGCACCGAGGATTGGCATGTTCGATTTCCAGTCGCCGTGGTCGTGTATGGGCATCTGCATATTCGAGGAACACACCTGCGTGAGGGAGTGCGCTTCGAAGAGGTTTCCTTAGGCTATCCCCGCGACTGGCATCATTCAAAGGGCATTCAATACTATCTGCGCGAGATTCTACCGGGCTCCCATGTTGCGCAGCATACAGAGAGGAATGAGTGATAGCGACCAATCTAAATTCCTGGGTGGCCTGCCCAAACCGATGGCGCAGGCCCGCCTCCGCTTATTTTGTTTTCCGTACGCAGGAGGCGGCGCTTCGGTTTTTCGTGACTGGCCGAATTACTTTCCAGCGAGCATTGAAGTTTGTGCCGTCCAACTACCCGGTCGAGAAAGCCGGTGGCACGAGCCACTCTTTACGCACTGAGAACCGCTGGTGCAGGCATTGGCTCACGCGCTGCAACCTTACTTCGATCGGCCGTGCGCTTTTTTCGGCCACAGTTTAGGCGCGCTGATTGGCTTCGAATTGGCTCGGGCACTTGCGCGACAGAATGATTTCGTTCCGGTTCATTTGTTCGTGTCTGGTCATTCCGCCCCGCAAGTTCCTAACAATGAGGAGGCGGTTCACCTGTTACCCGAGCCGGAGTTCATCCAGAAACTCGACTCGCTCAGCGGCACTCCGGCAGAGGTGCTACAAAACGCTGAACTGATGGAACTCTTTCTGCCCGTGCTGCGCACTGATTTCGCCATCAACGAAACCTATACTTACACTCCGGGCCCGCCACTCGAATGTCCCCTCTCGGCCTTTGGTGGATTACAGGACAAGATGTTCACGCCGGCCGATCAGGAAGGGTGGCGCGACCAGACACATAACGCCTTTACACTGCGCTTGCTGCCTGGCGATCACTTTTTCTTGCATAGTGCGCGTCCGCTATTGTTACGCGCTGTCGTTCAGGATCTTTCGCAATCGCTCAGTCGCCTGAACGGGAACCGGCAATCATGACGGCGATTATTCAAGAATGGCATTTGCCGCCCGCGGCTCTGACCTTGCCGCGTCAGACTGTTCATGTCTGGTATGTATCGCTTGAGCAGCCAGCGCCACTTACTCATCAATTGGAGCAATTGCTCTCTTCCGATGAGCGCGAGCGCGCCGCACGTTTCCATTTTGAGCACGATCGGCGGCGCTTCATCGTAGGGCATGGTGCGTTGCGCACCCTGCTGGGCCGTTATTTGCAGGTTGAGCCGACTCGCTTGGAATTCTGCTACGGGGCATATGGGAAACCTTATCTCGCGGAAGAATCAACTGGCGGCGCGTTGCGCTTCAACCTGGCTCATTCGCACGAGTTGGCAGTGTATGCCTTCACCCGCGAAGGTGAGGTCGGCATTGACATTGAACACATCCATCCGCTGGCCGACCTCGACCATATTGCGGCCCGGTTCTTTTCAAAAGCCGAGAGCACCATCTTGTTGGGACTTCCCGAGGACCAAAGACTGATGGCTTTCTTTAACTGTTGGACACGCAAAGAGGCCTATATCAAGGCGCGGGGAGAGGGTCTGTCACATCCTTTGGATCAATTCCAAGTCTCACTCATTCCCGGAGAGCCGACGCAATTGCTCAAGGTAGAAGGTTCTCCTGAGGAAGTCTCACGCTGGTTCATGACAGCGTTCGTTCCAAGCTCCTGGCTATGTAGCCACCTTAATGGCTGAAGGTCATGATCGCTCTGTCGAGTACTGGCGGTGCTTTCCTTTCTCCTTTTGCTCTTGAGCTCTCTCGGAAAGTCCGAGGATCTTTTTTCGCGTTTGCAGATTATCGCGATCCTGAGATGAGGGACGTCTTTCATCGAGCCGCATGTGATACCTTTGATAACTTATCCCAACAGCATCCATTTGAAGTAACAGCAGCAACAGATCCAGATGTCACAGCGTCTCGACTCTGGACGCTATTTCAAAAATGTCAATTCATTTTCTATTGGGGGCATGGCCTAACAAATGCGAAAGACGGCCCGGTCGTGTTAGGTTCACGTCAAGATGAACATATACCTGTGAGCCGTATTAGGCAGGAATTAGGAGGTAAGCTGTTTTTTGGGGACGCGTGCTCTATTGCCAATGATCTGAACGGCGAAGATTTCTGTCAGCAAATGCTCATCTGTCCTGCAGGCCTGTCCGCTTACAATACAAGCGTGATTATGGGGTGTAGGCTAGTTTCCTACCTATTTGATTCACGAATGGCTTTCGACGTAGCCTTTTATCGCGCTACCGAGAATATTGCCGAAAAGAACCTATATCGTCTTGTTGGCATGAGCACGTCTCTTCAAGTCTCGGTGTCAGATAGCGCAAGAGAGTCAATTGTTCAAGCGATCACTGCTTTTGCTCAACATGGAAATGATCATCAAGGGGATAGGAGTCCTTCAATGCTATCGCAAGAAGAGGTTGCAGGCTTTGGTTATCAGCTATTTGAAGAGATCATAAACAAAGGCAACTTAGGCGCAATAGACCATTGTTTTACCACAACCTGTATTGAACATTACGCGTCACCAGTACCGCTACCAAATGGCCTTGATGTCAGAAACTACATAGCTACATTGCACGCGACCTTTCCTGACATTCATTACACTATAGAGGATGAATACGCTATCGGAGGCAAGGCCATGTATCTGGTGAAAGGCCACGGCACGATGACAAGCGAGTTTTTTGGGATTGCACCTACAGCAAAATATGGAACATGGGAAGAGATACACATCACTGCGCTTCGCGACAACAAGGCTGTCGAACACTGGGCGATTATTGATTTTGTAGGAATGGTACTATCATTAGGTATCTTGCCTAAACCGGTGAAAACCGCGAATGAGTAATCACGATACTATAAACACAATACCTTGAGTGGAGAATTGCTCGCGCAGTATTTCGGGGCATAAGAGATCATTCTGGGGCATTAGACACGGCCAAGGTGCAGGCCATGTGGTTGATCGAAGATTGGACATCCGTGTGCACACGCTGGTCAGCCCTGCCGCTTGCTATTTGACATCATTTGATACTGTCGGCGAGTTCGTTGATGCTCATCGCCCGCGAGGACGCGGGCGAGCGTGGATTTCGCCAACAGTATCATCATTTGGGGCACACTGCACGATGATGAATCGGGCCAGTTTTGCCACGCGTGACTTCTTTGCTGTACTGAAAACGAGTTGACACGGATGTTCGGGCAAAAAGTTGTAACTCCTAATACGAGGTCAATTACGAGGAACTGCCTCAGACAAGACTGTGCGACGGGGAACCAAATAACCACGCGGGCTGGTAGTCCGCCCATAGACTATGCCGACTCACCCGCACGCTCCCTGCCCCAGTATATTCCCGTCGACTTGTTGCCGAAAAGGATCGTACTCCATGCCTGCCGACTACCTCACGATGCTCATGAAGCAAGTGCATTCTTAATAACACCTCGCTGTGCTCAATCACGCTATCGAGCCAGACCTTAAGGTTTGCGTTGTGTCTGAATCATTCTGGTTCATGTTGGATATCGTCGTGTCAGCCGCGCGTCGGGTAAGTTCTTTGCCGCTAGATACGAAAAGTACTTGTTATCAGTCAGCAGTTTGCCGCCTAGTTGTGTATCATCACAAGAGAAAGGCCAACCTGTGGAAAATTCTTTACCTTCCATTTTGTAAAAGGAGGCGCTGCACATTTTGCGCGATGCGCTCGATAGATTGGAGGCTGGCTTTTCGAGCTTGCCGCCAGCAACCGCCGCAGTTCCAGCAGATACCCAGGCTATGGAGCGCGTCATTCTCGAGGTCGCCGAGCGCTTGCATGACAATTATCCTTACTTTCATCCACTCTATGCAGGACAAATG
>JAUQXC010000509.1 GCA_030834825.1 Thermoflexales bacterium | reverse complement strand
GTGGGCGAGGCCCCCATTGAGGGCGAATTCAGCCAGATCAAATCCTCCGAGAAGTAGATGTCCCAATCCCCGCACGAGAACCTGACCAGGATACACGGCCCCTCCACGCTCTCGATGTACCCGGCTTCGCCGTAATGCGGCCGGTCGGGGTTGTTCACAAGGACAAATTCGTTCATGGCGCTCCAATGGAAAAAGCCGTATGCTGTGATTAGCATACGGCTTTGTGTGTGGCGGTGTCTACTTTTCGCTGCGAAAACTACTTGTGCGGGCAGCCAGGCTTGTGGGGCTGTCTGGATAACCACGCGATAGCATCGTCGATGCTTCTAAACCGCTGAATGTTTATGCCGAGTTGTTTTACGAATCCAACGGCATAGATGTTGGTCACGTGTTCGTTTGAGACATAGGCTATCGCCAACGTGTTGCGCAAGCTATTAGCCGCGCCACGAATGATATTGGTCTGCTGGTCCAGAGGAGCGCTAAAGCGACGCTCCTTCAGGCTTTGGAAAACAACGATGTGGCATGGATGATGCCTGGCTATTTTGAGCCACGATTTGCGGATATTGACGATTGAGTCATATCCAGCAAATGCAATTACGGCCATCGTGCAGCCGTAGTCGCCGATCACGATCTGCATTTCTGTCACCGACCTGCGTGTGTGTAGGATGCCGGGGTTGCAGTTTGCTGCAATGCGCGGGCGTTGTACGATGAGGATAGGCGCAGCCCGAAAATTATACGACGGATGGAAAGTTTTTGCGGTACAGAATGGTTGCGGGGGGTAACAGTGCCCGTTCCTTGGAAATGGGCTTAAAGCAAAATGCCCGACCTCGGGTGAAAGTCGGGCAATAAGCTGACAGATTAGTCTCCTAATTGACCAAACTATTTTAATTGATTAGCGTCTATCAATTCTAGTCCCAGTTTCTTTCCCTCAGAGGACCATTGATTATTATTTAAAGACTGGGGCATAAACGCGCTACTGCATATACCACCCGCACATTTGCGTAGAACAATATCATCTATATAGGCTCCGTCTGGATAGTTAGTCGTGCTATCACTCTCGAACAGGAACGCAACCCAAACATTGGACTGGCCCAACATACTTTGGCCACTTAAATCGGCTAAGTTCAAGGACATGTCTGACCAACCATTTGAGTTGCCACTTGTAGAATACATGGCAAAACCAGCTCCATTGGTGGATGCCCCCCATTTGAAGGTATCATATCCCGGTTCACTGTTGAGCCAGAGTTTGAACTGCAAATCTGCGGCTGTCGCATCGCTCAGATTAACAGGGCCATAGATCATCCACGTTCTGGCATTATCGGGATAATTACTGCCGCAACCCAGAGATAAACCATTACTTCCGCCTCCGACCGCCCACCCTCCCCAGGAGCCCGTGTAACTCTTACAGCTGCGATCTTTCCAGACATACCCGATATTATTGTTGTCAAGCGTTTGCCAGTCTCCAGGGAATGCGCCCTCAAAATTCTCTGTCATGAGAGTAACCCATTGCGCTGATTGCGACCTGAGTACCAAAGGAAGAAAGACCGACCTAGAAGTCGTCTCTATCGGAGGTGGCTCGGGGATGGTAAATGTCCATGTTGGGCTTGAACCACTAGTGCCGTAATCATTCCTAGATTTCACGGACCAGGTATAGGTGCCAGGCCATAAACCTCCCACATGCCAAGAGGCACCTGAAACCCATTGCGAGTTAAGGTCTACACCTGGGCCACCCTGTAAGTGCGCATAGTAGTCGGTTGCCCCCGCAACCGAATTCCAGATGAGCGTCAAATCGGTATTCCAGTTCTGAGGAGAATTATCCGCGGGTGAACTCAGGGCTGGCGCAGACGGGGCACAATTACTCAATTGCACCCAATCCAGACTAAGATGAGCGGCTCCGCCATTTTCGTAGTATTGGACTTCGAGGGTATGATAGCCTCTCGCGATATCCAGATCAAAAGTGTACGCACCAATCACTCCTGACCAGCGATCTACCTGGAGGGTGCCATCCAGATAGAATCTTGCGCCATCGTCATGATCGAGCGTGAATCTGTACCTACCGCATTCGAAGTAAACGGTTCTCTGGAACTTGGCGCTAAAACTGTCAATTGGCATATCCCAGCCAGGACTACCATAGTCCCACTGATGATTTAGCTTCCCGGTTCCTTCATTGACTTTCGCAAACGAATCTTCCCAGAGGGTGGGGTTTAGCCAGTAATTGGCATACCATTGGTTCGTATCTTGAATTTCGTGAGGCACATCATATCCCGGTCCCCACCACCATGCCGATAGTTTGGCCAAGCCTGCGGTATCGGCGAACTCAATGCGAACGTCATGCGTTCCTGCACTTAAGGTTCTTCCTTCATAAACTTGGGATGCACCATTCCATTTGTCCACGACAAGGTTGTTGTCCACATAGATTCGACCCCAATCATCTGCTTTCAAGCCAAAAGTGTAATATCCGCCTTGAAGGTTTAGCTGACGAGTGAATCGAGCTCCCCAGTTATCGGTTGGGCATCCACCGGCCGGTGCACCCTCACCCCAATCTTGAAATATAAAGGTTCGGCTAAATGAGCTCGAAGCGCATTGGCTCGTTAACTCCTTATTGCTAAAGTACTGAATGTTCCAAGTTCCAACTGGCAAAGGAGTTGGAGTGGGAGGAATGGCCGTATTGATCTTAAACTGCCATACGCCGCCCTTAGCGCCATAGCCAGCGCTATTATGCGGCCAAATTGCCCAGTAAAGAGTTGGGCCTTCATATTGGGCAGGAATTGATTCGGTGGTGGACGTAGCGTCTCTGTTCACCCCATGATCAATGATCCAGGGAGGATTATCGATGTCAGCATGATTGGCGACCCGGAATGTGTAGGAGTCTAAGCCTTGACAACTGGGAGGCGTCCAGGTAAATGTGACTTGTCGATTATTCAGAGTGACGTTGTCACGAGGTTGTCCGTTTGCAGGAGCAGAACAAATTGGCGCGGGAGTGCCTGAAATGACGACGACACCGTTACCGGCTGCGTTCCAGTAGCCCATAAAAGTATTTACATCATATGCATAGTTTTGTCCGGCCCCGCTAGCTAAGCTCCGGCCGGGATCATTAACGATGACATGGGTGACGTTTCCATTACCGTCTAATCTGACGCCTCGTACAACCAAAAAATGCAAATCATGGCGATGTGAAGGGACACTCATAAACGTATAAGCGTGCGCGATTACAGGAATTCCATTCTGGATGGATTGTTTCAGGTCATTGAGTGTCCAGTTGGCATAATAGCTGTTTGAAAAACCGGCATAGTTCTTGGCTAATGAAGTTAGCAAATTGAGACTGGTGTAATCGCCATTATCCGTCAGGTAGGTGTTATTTCCGGTGTTAGTCGCCAGCCAGCTATTTATCGCCCGAATCTCGGGCTCACCAGGCGTATTCGTATAAAAACCATAAAAGCCATAAATCATCGCTGAACTGGTTTGTCCACAATTCCTAGTGTGATCCCACTCACCAGGCGGGACTTGTGGCACATATGGAACTGCTAGGTTAATCTCTTGTGTGGGAGATTCTTGAACGTCAACGGATTTGGGTAAGAGGGGAACCCTTGAGGTAGGTAGAGGATTGCTGGCTACTGCCCGCGAAGAAAACATCACCGATAAGCT
>JAUQXC010000508.1 GCA_030834825.1 Thermoflexales bacterium | reverse complement strand
GCCCATCCGCGTCAAACAAACGTTTGCCGCGCGCCCCGCCCAGCGATCGATACACAGCTACGCAATATTCGACATCGGCGAGATCGAGTTCTTTGCCGTAGCCCTCTTTGAGGACAGCAATATAGCCTTGCTTGACCCAACCCCGGATCGTTTCAGGATGAATACCGTAAGTCTCTGAGGCCTGATTGATCGTGATGGATTTGCCGCGCAAATGCTCAAATTGCTCGCGCGTGATGAGCTGGTCAAGATCATTCTCACTCACGCCAATCTCGCCACTGGGTAGCATCGCGCCTTTGATTCTGCCGGCAGTTATCATCTGGCGTAACGATTTTTCGCTCACCTTTAGGCGCCGTGCAGCCTTAGCAAGGGGAATGAAACGATCAAGTTGTGAGGGTAAAGTAGTGGTGGTCATCTAGGCCTCGCCACGCGCTATAAACACAAAACGCCCGTTCGATCATGTCGAAAGCGGGCGTTGCGGGTGAGTCAATGCTGACTCAAAATAAAACATCCTTTGTCGCCCGCGCCTTACTCCAAGGCACATGCAACTCAGGACGTAAAATGCCTTGGATTCATTGCTCCACATTTGCGGCTTGCCCGTGCCTACAAGGGTTTTGCAGACCCTTGCCTTGCCACTTGGCGACGTCGCCGCAGGCCAAATCATACGCGAATCAAGTTGATTTGTCAATTGAGATAGGACCAGTTTTTTCAGTAGCCTGCGGCGAGGTCCACGCGATTCAGCATTTTCTCTCCACGCGCTGCGGCGTTGAGCAGATCGGCAAGGTGCTGCATGCGCACGGCGTCGATGCCGACTTCGTCGCCGCCGCGATGCGGACTCAACACCACGTTGTCGAGTTCGTGAAAGGGAAATTGCGAAGGTGGTGTGTTAGTCTGCGCCGCTTCATCGCGCGGATAGTTGTACCACACGTCGAGACCGGCGGCCGCCAGCTGTTCACTCTTCAAGGCTTGATACAAAGCTGCTTCGTCAACGATGGCGCCGCGGCCGACATTGACCAACAGCGCGCCGCGCGGCAGCATTGCCAGTTCTTTTGCTCCAAGCAAGCCTCTTGTTTCCGGCGTTAACGGCGCGGTGATGATCACCGCGTGGGCGCGCGGCAGCAGCGGCCGTAAATCGGAAGAGGGATGAATCTCAGTGACACCGTCTGGTTCCGGCCGACTGCGCCGCGTGGCGAGCACAGTCATCTCCAAGGCGCGGCAGACGCGCCCTACCCGCTGGCCGATTTGGCCGTAGCCCACAATCAAGGCGGTCTTGTCATGCAGACCCAGCGAGCGTGCTGGCGCATAACGCGGCGACCAATCATGGATGCGCAAGCGTTGATCGATCGGCACGATGAATTTGGCCGCAGAGAACAGCAAGGCCAGCGCCATCTCAGCCGTAGCGGCGGCATTGTGATGCAAGTTATGCAGTGTGATCTGAGGAAAATCACGCAGCAACTCGCGGGTACATTCGGGCACACCCGCCCACGGTACGATCACGGCGTGTAGTTCAGGACACGCGGCCAGTTGTTCAGGCGTGGGCCGACCACCGATCAAGATGTGCGTCTCGGGTGAGACGCTTGAACCGGTCGTCAAATGCACACGCACAGCCAGCTGCTCTTTTAATTCAGCCAGCGTTTGCTCGTCAAAGTCTTCCACTAGGTGAACGTTGACTGTCATAGGCGGTTCCTAAATCTTGTGCATTACTCGTTACTGGTTACTCGTTACAATCCTGGCCAGGCCCCCGGCGCCCACAAATTGATAGACCGCACCCTGCTCGTCGGTTAACTCGTAGACGCCCGACTTTGGCATCCAGGTGCAGTCGGGGCTGTAAAAACCCTGTGGGTAATAGATCAGCGTCGTACTGAAACCGATCTCTTCATTGAGCGCCCAGCCGAGATCAGCACGCTGCGAGCCATATGAGCCGCCACCCAACCGCCACGCATAACCGAAGCCGCGCACCGGTTGAAATCGTTCCAACGGCGGCTGCAACTTCAGATCGCTTTCCGGCTGACCTTCCGCCCATAAATTGGGCAGTACGCGCCAGTAGAATTGATCGGCCAGCGGCGAAGCGATCAGTACCCAGATTTCATCTCGCTCTTGCAGCCAGAACATCAGGCCATGTTCGAAGTGTTGCGCAGCCGCCTGCGTCTTGACCTCAGTCGGTGCAGGCTGTGGCGGACATTCCCGCAAAGTCGCTGTGGCAGTGAGGTGTGCTTGAGTTGCAGGCGTGAGGGATGACGCAGGTTTGATGGGTGTGGCGGTGTTGATCGGATTGGTGACAACCCGTGTGGGGGTCCGCCCAAGCGGGGTCCGCTCAAGCGATCGGGTGGGCAATGGGATCGGCAGGCTGGCGATAGGCACCGCGGTGAGTGTCGGCGCGACTCGCTCATTCGCGGCACAGCCCGCCAACCACAAAATCGATACTATCAGCGCGAACCATTTCACGTGCCACCTCGCAGAGGGCCACCTCACGAAAAAGAAACCGAGGTCCTGACAGAACCCCGGTCGCGCTGTTTATTGCAGGGTCAGCTCAAATGAGTTACTGAGTATTTTGAGAATCGCCGTGATGGAGGGCAGCCGGCTGAAACGCAGGGTGAAGTCCACGCTGTCGCCAGGCCCGACCCGCAAAGGCAAAGACGGCTCGCTGCTGTTCAAGGTGGCATGAATTCCCTCTTGGGTGCTGAGATCGATATCAGCCGTACCCAGGGGAATGATGACGGTGGTCGGATTGGCGACATTGCCGACGATGATCAGCTCAGCTTGATCGGGCGTGTAGTAGGCCTGCGAGATCTGAACGCGCACCCGCGTACGTGGATCGGGCGTGGGCGTCGGTCCTAGCAGCGGCACAGCCACCGCAGCCTGCTCTCTTAAGGCCGCCGATGGCTTGAAGATCCAGGTCAAGATCGGGCCGGTAATGTTGCTGGGCACTTCAAAGCCGGTAGTGAAGGTGGCGCTCAGTCCAGGCAGCAGCTGGCCGCCTGGCGGTGGATTAGGACCGAGGTTGCTGGCCGCGTCGGTCAAGCGATACCTCGCACGCGCATAGTCCAGCAGTTCAAACACAAAATTGGACGCATCCAGTGCTTCCTCGCCGACGTTCTCGACCGTGAAGTCAACCAGGTAGAAGGCGCTGCCCACGGGAATGCCCGGGGCGTTTTCCACCATACGCCCGCCCAATACTTTCACGCGCACAGCATTAATCTCGATGGGCGTGTTGACGGCGACGACACCGCTGGGCACCGTGCGGTTCACTTCACTCTCGACGTCATAGTTGGCCGTCACCACCAGTCGTTCTTCGCCATCGTTGCCCAGCAAGATTAAGGTCAGGCCGGGATGTTGCTGCGCAAAGATCGCCTTGCTGTCGGGAGACACCAGCTGCTGCGCGTCAAACTTGAACTCGACGGTTTGCCCATTCGATAGTTCGAGCGTGACCTGATCGGCCTCGCTCAAGGCTTGCAGCAGGTCTTTGTTCTCCGAAGTATTGGGCAGACCGATCAAGTAATTGACCAGCGTGCCAAACACCCACTCGACGTTCTCGCCCGTGGCTGTAGGCTTCCAAATTTTGCCTGGAACAGCCACCGGCGTGATTTCGAACGTCCGATCGCGCAGGTACAGTTTTTTAGGTACAACGGCGGCCTGAGGGCAAGTGGGACCGATACAGGGTGTTGGTGTCGGTGTCGGTGCAGGTGTTGCGGGACCGCCGACCAATTGACTGAGGGCCACCAGCAACAGGATGATGGCGATGCCCACCGCGCCAAAGCCGAAGATGAGCATGGGACGTTTGGCTGGATTAGCCCACGAAGATTTTAAACGATCGATCATAGTGACAGATTGAACGGGAGGTCGCACAGGCGGCGTTGAGCTGGCCGTGTGACTATTGTCCGGCGGAATAGACATGCCTGAGTTGCTCCACCCTTAGGGAATCGCGCCAGGCAGTTCGCTCGGACTGACACGAATCGTCACGGCTTTACCCGCCGGTAAGATGATCTCGCTGCGGTTGAGATAGGGTACGACCAGCTGCACAGCGCTAGGCGCGTTGACGGTAAACGAGACGCGGCCGGTGGTATCAGTCAGCCCCTGGGCCAGCAGCTGGCCCGTCGTCAAATCGAACACGCGCGCCGAAATGCCCACGATGCCCTCGCCTGGATCATACTTGTTGTTGCTGTTGGCATCGTAGTAAGTCAGCAAGCTCACCGGAACCGCGGTAGTGGGCAGCCCTGGCAATGTCGCCGTGGGCAGTGGGTTGACTTTGACGAATGGCGGAACCGGCGTCAAGGTCGGCGACGGGATGGGTGTCTCGGTCGGAATGGGCGTACGAGTAGGCTGGGGGGACACGTCGGGCCTATCCGTCGCCGTTGGCCCGGGCGTGGCCGTGTATTGACTGGTGATGGTGCATTCGTAGCTGTAACCGGTGGTGGCCTGTTCGCTCGCCGAGCGTGAGAAGCCTTCACCGACCAGGCCAAACAGCCAGCCTTCGTAGGTGACAAAGTAGCTCACACTGCTGCTCAGATCGCCGGCGGCCCGATTGAAGTCATCCTGACCATTGATGCCGTTCATGTTGACGTCGTACAGAATCAAATTGGTATCGGTGCCCGGCTTGAGATCAAGCGTGCGGCAAGTGACCAGCATGCCCGGTTTCACCCGCACCTTGAAGAAGTCGTTGTCCCAATCAGTCGAGTTGACGTCCCACTGCACAAAATTGAGAGCGTCGTACTTGACGTTAAGTCCGATCGTCGTGGCTTGATCGAAGTTGTTGTTGGGTTCAAATTTATCGCTGTTCGGCGCTCCGGAGTAAGGCGTGGGAGACGGACCGGTTGTGCGCGTGGGTGAAGGTGTGTGCGTTGGTGTGTTAGTTGGAACTTCAAATCCATAATTCATGCGATAAGTGCTACCGGTGCAAAAGCCGCTGATTTGAAAAATACGAATATAATACGGGCCTGTAGTTGGAAAAGTTGTGACAATCCTAGCAGTATTGCCATCTCCAGTCTCAACATTCGAACGGTACAAGACAGGGGGATTCTCTGTTGTATATATTTCCATTCCAAGATTGTAGTTGTTACTACCCTGATCTGGAATTACCTCGAAGGAGTAAATGTTACCTAAAACTACGTTGCCTAAGACAAACCATTGAGAACCAGGAGTCACCGAGTTACCAGGATAAACCGTTGATGATACAGCATTCACTAACGCTAAACCCGTGTAAGTAGCCACATTAGGAAGAAACGACGCAGTATAAGTGTAATTTCCTTGCACAGAAGAAGTAGTTGTAACATTTACATTGCAGGTAATTCCGGGAATAGGTGTGGATACCTGCAAGGGATTGCTCTGCTTGAAATTCAGTTGAGGTGCGGCCACGGCGGCTTGACTTTGTGGCGTCCAAAAGGTGGTCTGGGCCTGCGCCTTGGGCGCGAACACGGCCGCCATGAAGGCCAACACCGCCACAAAACTTCCCATAAGCACAGCCAGAGTACGAGTCCGCATCATTCTCACCTACTGCCAGGATAAATGCTCAATTCGACTTGCATTATACCTGTTTTGAACAGGGGGGACAAACCCACCCAGCGTGTTTTGATTTAACCATGTGGACGCAGTCAAAGGCCGTGCCGGTTCCCACGCTCTCCTAGTGACGCGACAACTTGATCTTGCGGGGCCTGTTCTCTCGAGACTTCCGAAGTCTTGAAGACTTCGGAAGTCTGCAACCCCGCAAGATTAGGCGGGCGAGCTACTAGTGTGGAAAGGGAAGGAACGCCGTTACGCCTACATCAACGCATCCCACTGGGGCCTGGCCTGCGCGCGCTGCCGCCGGCCCAGCGCCAGCTCGATGCACAAGTCGGCCATCTTCTGCACGACGAAGGGGAAATAATGGTCGGTTAACGAAGTGACCTCGAAATCGGGCACGGGATTAGTAAAATCGATCGCGTAGGGCACACCGTCTTTGACGGCAAACTCGCAGGCGTTCATGTCATAGCCCAGCGCCCGATTAATCTGGATCGCCCATTTGACAATCAAATCGTGCAGTTCGGGCGAGAGGAACTTGTCGTCCACGACATAGCGGTGTGGCCAGGGGCGGTTCACGTCGAACTTGATGGGCAGAACGTCCTGCTGACCGATGCACAAGCAGCGCGCATAGTTGTCCCAGTCAATGAACTGCTGCAACACCATGCACTCGGTGCCGGTTTCGTTGTAGGCGGTCCACAACTCCTGCAGATTGTGGATCTTGAACACCTGCTTGAAGCCGCCGCCCCACGCCGGTTTGAGGATCAAGGGGAAGCCACCCAGATACGCGATGTGTTCTTCCCACGGCACTGGATACGTCAGGTTGCGCAGCGATTCGGTGACCACGCCGTCGATATAAGAATGCGAAGGCAGTACCACGGTGCGGGCATGTTGGATGCCCAACCGGTCCAGTAAACACGCGCCGAAAAACTTATCGTCGGCACTCGACCAGAACGGATTGTTGACGACGATCGTCCCTTGCAGCACGGCATTCTTCAAATAAGTGCGATAGTAAGGGATCTCCTGCGAGATACGATCGACAATCACGGCGTAGGGATTAGCCTCGTTCATCCGCGTGCCACCCAACTTCACATACTCGGCCACAACGCCCATGTCACGCTTGTTGACCTCGTCGATGAACGCCGGTGGCCACGACCACTCGCGGCCCACCAGCACCCCGATGCGTTTGCTTTCACTGGCCATGAATCCCCCTCAAGTTGGAAGTATGGAAGTTAGAGTTACGGGGCCTCTCAAGAATTGAGTCGCTGCTGCGTCAACAACAACGCCGCCATCGTCTTGCCGTCCGTGATCGCACCGGAGTGAATCATCTCAAGCGCTTCGGTCAGTGGAACATGCAGCAGCTCAATCGCTTCGTCAGCCTCCAAGTGTGTGGGACCGGCTACCAGTTCGGTTGCCAGGTAGAGGTAGACAAACTCAGTGCTCCAGGCGGGCGCAGGATAGAAGCTGCCCAACTGCACAAAATGTCCTGCCCGAAAGCCGGTCTCTTCACGCAGCTCCCGTCGGGCGCCTGCCAGCGGGTCTTCGTCGCCGTCCAGTTTGCCAGCCGGCACTTCGATGACCACACCGCGCACGGCATGACGATACTGCCGCACCAGCACCACCCGCTGTTGATCGTCCAACGCCACCATGGCTACGGCGCTGCCATTCTCCACAATCTCGCGCAGTGCTTCCACCCCGGTGGGCGTGCGGATCTCGTCGACGCGCAGATTGAGGATGCGCCCCTCGTACACCCGCTCTGAAGCTAAGACCGTTTCAAACGACATATCTCCCCTTGACCTGCCGTCCTATTGCATCAATTGTAACAGGCCACCACTACCACGACACCCACCCGGCCTGTGTCAAGTCAGCGCTAAACAAACCACCGCTGGACAAGATGAGTCCAGCGGTGGTGGCTTACCTATTCATTTGCCCGATTGGCGTTGAACTAGGGAATGCACAGTGTCTGCCCGGCGTAGATCAAGTTGTAATTGGCGATGCCATTGGCCGCCGCGATGGTCGCCATGGGCACGCCATAGGCCAGTGAAAGG
>JAUQXC010000040.1 GCA_030834825.1 Thermoflexales bacterium | reverse complement strand
TCGGTCGTTGCCGTCATTTAGCACTTGCTCGGCCACGGCCAATAGTCTTGAAGTCTTCCAAGACTCAATCTCCCTGAAGTTCTGACCGCGCAGCTGCTCGATCGAGGCGCCCACCGCTTGCGCGGCGGCCTCATTCGCCATGACGCATTGACCGGAATCGGCACGATAGATGAGCATGCCGACCAGCGAGGTCTCGATGATCCGGCGGTTCAGGGTCAGCGCCTCGTTCAATTGTGACTCGGCCCGCTGGCGCTCCAGCAACTCCTGCTCCAATCGAGTACGATTCGCCTGAAGTCGAGCCGTCATCCGTTGAGCATAGATGGTAAAGATCACGATAACGCTGATCACGAGGGCCCGGATCCAGACCGCATAAGGCCCCGGCGCAAAGATTTGCTGGGCGAGGTTGCCCGCGCCTAGAATGTAACCCTGAATGAAAATGTCGCCCACGAGAAAGAGCAGACCCAACCCGGCGCCAAGCCAGATCAGTTTATGCCGATTGAATGATTGTGCGCTGTAGAATTTCATAGATGATCTCCGTCCCATGAGCAGCAGCCTTTCGCGCAACCCAGTAAAGCGATCTCATTTTTTCTGACTGAGCCGACGTGTCACACGCTGCCAGGCCAGGGTGGGGTGTTCGGGACGAGACTTACGATGCTCATCTTTACTGAGCTGAAAAGCATAATCTTCCAACACACTGCCGAGCGCTGTGGTGGGCGCCGTTAACACCAGCGGCTTGCCGACATTGATCGCTTGCACCATGTCGGCGGCATAGGGCAGGACCAGATTACAACGGCGTTTGAGTGCGTCCTCAATCACCTTCTGTGCCAGGGCGTTACGCTCAAACGTCTGGTTCAATACCAGTTTGACGATGTCAGGCGGATAATGCAGCGTCTCGAAAACATTCTGGGTGGACACCATCGCGAACATCGAGGCGAGATCGGGCGATGTGACCGTCAGAATTTCCTGCGCCAGATCCAGACCGGCCAGCGTCGTTTCGCGGAAATCGTGCGGCATGTCCAAGATGATGTAGTGATAATGTTGCCGCAGGATATTCAAGACGCACGTGACGCGTTCGCCTGTCACGAGTTCGCTATCTTCCGGTCGGCGCGGTGCGGCCAGCAGAAACGCCCCACTCCCGTGCGCCAGCAGCAAGTCGCTGATCAGGTCGGCCTCAATCTCCTCGATCGGCATCTGCGTGAGATCCGCCCAGCTAGTGCGCTGTGCCAGATTAAGCATCAAGGCGCTGTGCCCGGCCATGAGCGACAAATCCACCAATACCGTCGAACAATTCCACAATTGTGCCAGACCGGTCGCCAGATTGGCGGCCAGGCTCGACACGCCCACACCGCCGCGCAGTGAGAACACGGCGCTGATCTTGCCTTCCAGCTGCGCCGTACGGCCTTCGGTGGTCAAGGCCCGCCGGAGCAGCACCTTCACGCGCGCCTGCAATTCAGCCGGCTGAAACGGCTTGGTCATGTAGTCGTCTGCCCCTGCCTCGAAGCCACGCACCTTCTCTTCCACCGACTCCTGGGCCGTGAGCATCATGATCGGTAGGCGAGCCGTTGAGGCGGTTTGGCGCAAGCGATGACAAACTTCGTAGCCGTTCATCTCTTGCATGATCACATCCAGAATAATCAGATCGGGCCGGACCGCCTCGACCTGTTTC
>JAUQXC010000507.1 GCA_030834825.1 Thermoflexales bacterium | reverse complement strand
TTCCACCAGCAACTGGCACTTGTTCGGCGACATCAAGCGTGAGGGCGAATGGGCCGTTGTCGACGAGGATCTCTGGCTGTTCTTTGGCGATGCCAGATTGGACTTGACGCGTGCGCAGCTGCCGCTGGGTGAGACAAACATCCGCCTCAACGGCTTGATCGGCGACGTCAATTTGATCGTGCCGCCTGAGATTGGCGTGCTGGTCGTGGCGAGCGGCGTCATCATCGATCTACGTACGCCCACGGACAAAGTCGAGCGCTTCCTCTCGCCGGTGCGGAGCGCTTCGCCCAACTATGCTACCGCCGAGCGCAAATTGCACGTGAGCACCACTTTCTTGATCGGCGACATCGACGTGTTGCAACGGTAAGCAAATGAGAAACTGGGCCCCTCTCTGCCTAACGAAAACACAAAGAACCCCAGTTTCTACCATGCTCAGCCGGACGGATAAACTTTCATGAACGATCTCTTGTTGCTTCCTCAGCCCCGCCAGGTCGAGCGGTTAACCTCGGCCTGTGTTCTAAAACCCGATTGTTTGATCCTGCTTGACAGCGCCATCCCGCAGCAGCTCCGCTTTGCCGCCCTGCGGGTGCAGCTGGCGTTACGCCAGCACGCCGATCTAGCGTGGGCGATCGTGGCTAGTGCGGCGACGCCGCTGGATCAGATCGGTCTGATTCTGCGAGTCGCACCCAGCCGCGTCACGCAGCCACAAGGCTACGAGCTTGCGATCGAACCCGACCGCATCACCATTGAGGCGCATGATGCGGTAGGCGTGTTCTATGGCGTCTGCACGCTGATTCAGCTGCTTGAAACCCGCGGGAGCACAACCCTGCCAGGCCTGCACATTAGCGACTGGCCTGACTTCTCCGTGCGCGGTGTGATGCTCGACATCAGCCGCGACAAAGTCCCGACGCTGGAAACGACCCAGGCCTTGATCGATCGACTGGCGAGCTGGAAGATTAATCAGTTTCAACTCTACACCGAGCACACCTTTGCCTATCGCCGCCATCCCGAAGTTTGGGCCAGGGCCTCGCCCTTCACGGGGGAGGAAATCCTGGAACTCGATGCGTATTGCCGCGAACGCCATATCGAGTTGGTGCCGAACCAGAATTCATTCGGGCACATGCATCGTTGGTTCGAACTGTCCCAGTACGCGTCGCTGGCCGAAGCGCCCGATGGTTTTGATTTCCCCTGGGGTGTGCATAGCACCGGTCCCTTCAGCCTCAACCCGCTTGATCCCGGCAGCCTGGCGCTGGTCACCGATCTTTTCGACGAACTGTTGCCGCACTTCAAGAGCCAGCTGCTCAATGTCGGCTGCGATGAAACGTTCGATCTAGGACAGGGCCGCAGTCGCGCCGAATGTGCCCGGGTGGGCGCCGGCCGCGTGTACCTGGACTATCTGCTCAAAGTGTATGAGGCGGTCAAGGCGCGCGGTCACACCATGCAATTTTGGGGCGATATCATCGTGCAGTATCCAGAACTGATTTCGGAATTGCCCAAGGACGCCATCGCGCTGGAGTGGGGGTACGAAGCGCAGCACCCCTTTGACGAGCGCGGCTGGCAGTTCGCTCAGGCCGGCTTGCCATTCTATGTGTGTCCCGGTACGTCGTCGTGGAACTCTCTGGGCGGGCGCACCAGCAATGCGCTGGGTAATCTGCAGAGCGCTGCGAAGCATGGCTTGAAACACGGCGCCATGGGTTATCTCAACACCGATTGGGGGGATAACGGGCACTGGCAGACATTGCCCATTAGCTATCTAGGCCTGGGCCTGGGCGCGGCCTATAGTTGGTCCTGGGAGGCGAATCGCGCGGCCGACGTGCCGCGCGTGATCAGTCAATTTGCGTTTGATGATCCCACCGGCAACTTTGGGCGCGTGGCTTATGATCTCGGCGAGGTGTATCGCACGCTGGATCTCGAGCCGCACAATTCGTCGGTGTTGTTCTGGATGTTGCAGTGGCCGCTGCCGGAAGTGCGCGAGGGCTATCGTGAAACGGTGCCGCCGGAGAGGTTGCATGCGGCGCTGGCGGCGATCGAACACGCCCTGGCCCCGTTGAACGAAACTCAGAGCCGGCGCACCGATGCCGCCGTGTTGCGGCGCGAATTTGAACTGGCGGCGCGTATGCTACGGCACGCGGCGCAGCGCGGCCTGTTCGCGATCGGCGCCCCCACGCGCTCGGCGGCTGAACTCGATCGCGACTTGCGCGAGATCATGGCAGAATATCAACATGTCTGGCGGCTGCGCAATCGATCGGGGGGATTGGGTGACAGTGTGGCGAGGCTAGAACGATCGTGGCGCGACTACGCGGTGTAAACAAAAGAACCGGGGTTGACTGAGAACCTCGGTTCTTTCTTCATCGCCTATCCTAATCTATTTTGTGGAGTGAGGATCAACCCGGCCCTTTGAACGCTGTATAAAACACTCACTATCTTTCGGGCCTCATCAAGGCTAATTTTCCTCGCTTTGATAAAAGCTCTTATAGCCTCCAAGGGCTTCCCTTCATTGACAAGAACGATCACCTCTGCCGGGATATCTTGTGGTAACTCTCCATCCTGATCGATCTGCTCTCCGGTCCCGCTAGCGGATTTTTCTGTTAGCGGGGTAGGCTTGCTGGCCCTGCCTAAGATCAAGGCGACATTTCCATCCAACCCACTGTGCCTCTCAAGATAGTAATGATCGTGCTCGATTCCATTTTGAACCAGGCCGTCGATGAGATCTCTGAGATAACTCAGGCCCTGTGCATTGCCAAAGATTGCAACCGTGCCGTCTTCGGCATTGTGGACTGCTTCGATAAAGAAAGAATCCTCGTGCGTTTCCTCGTTGATAGATGGCTTATTCACAGATTGCTATTCCTCGTTCACATCATGGCCAGCCAGCTGGACTTCAGCAAACTCCAGAATCGAGGCTTTAGCCGGAAGTGTGGCGATAAGTCAACCGGCTGAAGCCTCGACTCCGGCTGCATCCTGTATACTTATCAAAACTCGGTCCTCCCTGATTGCTGATCGCTGACTACTGATTACTGACCACTCGCTACTGATACTTCTCCAGCTCCTGCTCGAACTTCTTGCGCAGCTTCTCGCCTTCGGGTGCGGCGGCCACCTGGCGCAAATCCTGCAGCGCAACGAGCATCTTCTCCAGGTTGCGTTTCTTGTCGCGCAGGGCTTTCCACTGCTTGCGCCGCGCCTTGCCAACGATGTTGTCGTCCAGCTCGATCGTGTCATAGTCTTTGCAGGCTTCCAGCAGCAGCCAGTCTTGCAGTGCGAGGTCCGCCATCCCTTGCAGTTGTTTGTCAATCTCGGCAATTTCAGCTTGATAACGACTCGTCGTCTTGTCGATCAAAATAACGACTTCGGGTGTTTTGGCCATTGAAGTACCTCCTGATGGATTGAACTCTCGGCGCTAATTGTAGCGCAGGTCGCCCGAACCTGCTGCTTGCCGTTCGGTCACAGCAGCGTCGGCTTGCTGCACGAGCGCCAGGGTGAGCATGAAGACGAAAGCCAGATCGACGACGAAGTATGACGCATCGACCAGGCCGTGCGTCAGAAAGTCGATCATCGAAGCCATCAAGCCAACGATCAACGCCCACTGATCAAGCGTCACGGCGTGCCTGGCCTGCCGCACCACGCGGAACGCCGTGGACCAGAACGCCATCTGCAGCCAGATGAAAACGCCCAGCCCGATCAAGCCCAGCCGCGCCGCAAAGTCCAGCAGCACGTTGTGGGGATGCGACAGGAATGACTCCTGCCAGGCTTCCGGCAGCATATAACGGCCCCGATAGGCGTACAGGAAGTTATCGGGTCCCACGCCGAATAACGGATGATCGCGAATCATCTCGAGGGAGCTCTTCCACAGTGCGAGGCGGAAGAACGAGGTGCCGCCGCTGCCGCTGAAGATCGCTTGCACGCGTGGCGAGTTTAATAACGGAAGCGCGGCTAGGGCGCCGACGCCGATCAGGCCCAAGGCTGCCCACAACCACCGCCCGCCCGCCAGGAGACCGATCGCCAGAATGGAGAGCGGCAAGCCGATGAAGATCGCGCCGCGCGATTGACTGAGCAAGATCGCCGCGACGATGGGGATCAGCGCCAGGCCGTAGAGCAGGCGTCGCCGGCCGTGGCCCAGCAAGAGCAACGCCAACCCGATCGGGAACACGCGGCCCAAAAACAGGCCCACATTGTTAGGCGATCCGTACACGCTGCGCAAGCGCCGTGTTCCTTCTTCGGCCGTGATGATGTTGAGGTTGAAGGCGTACTGTACCAACCCGATGACGGCCACCAGGACACCGGCCAGCATCAGAAAGTCTACCATGCGCCACACGGCCTGTCGATCGAGATTGGCGGCGCGCACGAGCGCGTAATAGATGACTGGCTCCAGGATGATCACCCGGAATTCGCGCAACGCAAAGGTGTGGTAGTCCGCCAGCAGCGTGGCCACTACCGAGACGGTGAGGAGCGCAAGTACGCTCCAATCTAATGCTGTCAAACGGCGTACTGAAGCGTGAAGCGCCGGGGCCTTATCCCGTTTTACGGAGTACGTTTTACGCAACGCGAAGGACACTACGCACATGAGCAGAATCAACTCGCTCATGGAGAAAGCCGATTCGAATAGCTGGCGCGGGAGGAAGAAGAACGGCGCGAAGAGCGCGACCAGCGCCAGCCCCAGATCGAGTCGTAAGATGATCAAGCTGAGCAGGATCAGCCCGCTGATGAGGGTCAGGATCAACCACGGTGAGACGTAGAAAATAGTGGCGGCCGCCAGAGTCGCGAGGATGTTCGTCGTATCGCCCGCGCGTCGATAGGCCGCGGCAAGATCCACGCCCCAGGTCATCCAGGCAGAAGCATACACGATGAGTGCCGTGATCAGCGTGATAATGATTTGCTTGCTACTGCTTAGGCGTGACCACAACGCCGCGACCTTGCGCCCGAAATCACCCCAATCGGCTTTGCGCCCGAAGGACACTGCACCGGCGGCAAACAATAGCCCACTTGCCAGCAACAGGCCATACGCCGTGTTCAGCGGGCCATGTTCTTCAGTGCGTCCCACACTCCACCCAATGAGCGACCATTGATTCCAACCGCGCTCGGCGACGATCTCGGCGATATGATCGGTGTCCGCTAAACCGGTAGCCACCGGGATCGTCTGAATATCAGTAAAGCGCGCATCCGGCGGGATGAGTTGCAGATATGCGCCGCGCTCATCGCGGGGCAGGGCGTTGGCGGGTTGACTGTCGATGGTGAGGTAGAAGTTGGCGCGATCGGCGGCGCGGCGCACACGCAGAGCGAGATCGGTGCCGCGAAAAAGAATCGTCACTTTGTCGCCGGAGCCACTCCAATCCGCACCCAATTCACTGAAGCGCCACTCGCCGGTGAAGGTCGCCAGCGGGTTCGGTTGATACCTTGGATCGCCGGGGCGCGCGGTCAGTGCGGCGGGATAGTAACCCAGGCCTCCCCAAGGCGCTAACGTCTCCGGGAGGTTGTTCTTAAGCGCAAAGCCCCAGCGCGGATTGTCTTGTGGCGCGTTAGGTTCCCAAGCCTCGATCGTCATCACACCCAGCCACGGCCAGTTCTCACGCGCAAACTCGATGGCCCGCTGCGTGTAAGCGCGCTGCTGTTCAGGTGTCACTCGTCCCCAGGCAGATAGCGCTGCGGTGTTCCAGCCGAAGTGTGTGGCCCACACTGCTTTGCCTGAATCGCCGTGCTGTTCCATCTCTTCGCGCAACAGCACCAGATGTTGGAAGTTGAGGATGTTCGGATCGATGCGGTGATCATCGGGTGTGGTATCAAACCCATAGGGTTTGCCGGCCACCACGTCAAACAGATCGCGTGCTCCGACTTCATACAAACGGCGCAAGAATAACCAGTCGGCCAGATTCGCTGAGCTGGTCTCAACCGTGGGGGCGAGTCCGGCCAGGATGATCGTCGCGGTAGGATCGACTTGCTGGATGGCATCCCGCGCCTGCCGTAAGAGCTCGGCATACTCGATCGGGTTGACCTCACCCCGCCAGCGATCGCCCAGGTTCGGCTCATCCCAAATCTGGTAATAGTCAAGGCGATCGCCGTAGCGCAGTGCAAGCGATCGCGCGAAGTTGGCGAATGGCAAGGCCGTGGTCGGAGAATGGAGGTTGGAAGTTGGAGCAGCCCACGTGGGTGAAGTGTCAAGCACGGCGATGAGATTCAGATCGCCGCTCTGTTGCACGATGCGATCCCATTTCTCCCAGGCAAACTGCCCTTGCTCGGATTCGATCTGCGCCCAAGGAAACGTCTGGCGGATCCAGCTGAAGCCCGACTGTTTGATCTGCGCGAGTTCAGCTGTGAGTTGCGCCGCGTCGTATTGTTCCAGCGCGACATTCACACCTAAGCCACAGTGTGGCGGCGTCAGTGGTTCAGGAAAGCCAAAGAAGAGGCCGCGTGTTGTCTGGGCGTGTTGCCGGGTCATGACCAGTGCCACACCAGTGACGACGGCGAGTCCGATGAGACAGACGAGGGTAAGGATGAGTGCGCGTTTGGTTTTCACGATGGTTTAATCACGTACGAGGGTGAAATGAAGCAGCATCTCGCTGATCGGTTAACTGATCTGTGATCCCTATCTGGCCCAGCGCGGCAACGAGAGCGATCCATCGGCCGAGAGCCGGCGAGTCAGGCCGGTGTTGAGGTTGATCCAGTAGAGATCGCCCTGATAGGCGACGATCACGCTACGTCCGTCAGGCGAGACGTCAAAGTCGGGCAGGCCGCGGATGCCGGGCAGACCGTCCGTCGGGAAGAGCAAGGCGCGATTGCTGCCATCGCGATCCATGGTATACAGCAGATACCGGCTGGTGTCGCTGGCATACGATGTCTCGGCCATGCCAAACACGATCTGACTGTCATCGGGGGTGGTTCCCAGCCATTGCGGCGTCGCCCACATCCCCGCCCCCACGGCCAGAGGCGCTTGCAACATGCCGCTGATGTGCACTGCAGCGACATCGAAAGCGGGTGAGTCTTCATCCGATTCGCCGGTGGGTGACGGTGAATGAGTTTGTGTGGCAAGGAATTGTCCATCTGGCGACCAG
>JAUQXC010000506.1 GCA_030834825.1 Thermoflexales bacterium | reverse complement strand
TACGTCAACGGCACCGGCGATGTGTGGATTGCTGAACCCGGCGACTACGTCGTCAAGTACACTTTTGAAGCAACGGGCAAAGATCAGTTCTTCGGCAGCGCAACCGGCGAGGGCACCATCAAGTGGGTGTATGAATTGATGGAGGTCAACCAGCCGATCGCCATTCAGCCCCCGGCGGATTGCGGCGGCGCGGCGGAAGACATTCCCATTATGGCCGACGCGCAGGATCAATCTGCACTAGGACCCACCACCCTCTACTCTACGCTCAGCAAGTTTGAAGATGTAATGGCTTTTTACGAAAAGGAAATGCAGGCCAAGGGCTGGACGGAAAAAGGTTCCGGCATGAGTGTCGAGGGCATGTCGTCGAAGTCCTACACCAAGGATGGGCGCACCGTGACGGTCATGATCACGGCCGATTCGAGCAGTGACAAGATACAGGTAATGATCACGGAAGAGAAACAGTAAACGACGCCTCTGAAAAAACGCTCAAAGCGCCGTCCTCGGCGCGGATGTGCACGTTCGAACGCCGCCGGGGACGGCGGCTGGCTCACATTTTTGCAGTGGAGTCAGTAAACGAGCTGTCGCAGAAACCGGGTTTCTACCCGTCAGACCGTAATGGATCAAGACGTAGAAACCCGGTTTCTTTTTAGCAGCAACGCCCCGCCGATTACGGCCAGCAAGACTCCACCGATCACTTCGGCCACAAGCCCCCAACCGATCGAGTAGTGGTACAACCGATCGATGTCGGGCATGGCGCGACCGAACATCCACGGCGCGAACAACGCCGCCGCCACGCCGATCACCATCCACAGGATGGCCTCCACCCGATCGGGCAAGCGCGATCCCAAAAAGGCGAAAGCGCTCGACAGCAACAGCGCCACCACCGTCGACCAGAAGGTCAGCCTGAATTCAGGTTCGCGATAGGCGCCGAGGAGTTCGGGATATTTCGGCAGCGGTGTAAAGACCAGGAGCACACTCAACGCCAGCACAGCCAGCTTCCACGGCCACGGGGTGCTGCGCCCAGCCAGCAGACCCAATCCAAGCGACGTGAGCCAGATGGGTAGATAGAACAGCTCGCGCAGGATGGGCAGTTGTCCTTCTTTCCACGCCGGTAAAAACTTGAGCCACTCGCCCAGATCATCGGCGGAGAGATTAAGTCCTGCCGCTTTGTGCCACACCCACGGCCCAAAATAGCCCGCGCCGATGAGCAGCAGCGCCAGCCACAAGAGACGCCGCGCCATTACTTCCGCCCTTGTCGCGCGCTTTTAACGCGACGGGGGAGGATCGAGGAGGGGGTATTCATCACCTTGCGGATGCGCCGCTCGGCGGCATCATGCTGCACAAAATAGTCGTGCATGAAACCGCTCTGCCGATGACGCAGCGCCATTGGCCCCACCGCGCGCAAGTCTTTCTCCGTGACCGTCACCCGCGAATCGGCGGCCGTATAAGCCCGGGCCGCTTCAAACAGCGCCATTTCCGTGCGATGCGAATCGATCTTCAATTCGCGGATCCAACGCAGGCCGGTACGTTCCACCTTCAAGGGCAGCTCCACCTTGGGCAAGCGCTCCCGCGCCACGCCGATTTCCTGAACCGCGGCGCGTGTCTCGTCCAGCCACTCGATCGCCAACGCGTACGGATTCGATCGATAGGCCTGCGTCCGATGATAGATCTCCAGCCGATCGGCCTCCTTGGGCAGGCCACGCACCACCACGCGCAATCCGAAGCGATCTTGAATCTGCGGGCGCAGCAAGCCCTCTTCGGGATTCATCGTGCCCACCAACACCAGACGCGAGCGATAGGTGGCGGCCAGCGGGCCGCGCCGCGCCGTATATTGCCCCTGTGCGGCGGCATCCAGGATCGCGTCGATGATTTGCTCGTCGAGCAGGTTCACCTCGTCGATGTACAGCACGTTCTGATCGGCCTGTGACAGGATGCCGCGCTCCAGCTGCATGCGGCTCTGTTCCAGCGCCACACGCTCGTTCAAACCGCCGATCACATCGTCCAGACGCGCATTCAACGGCAGTTCGATCAGGCGCATGCGATCGGGCGCCACGATCGGCTCACCCCGGCCCAACTTCTCCGCGCAATCGGAACAGATGGCATCCATGCCCTGCGCAAAGACGGCCTCTGGTTCGCAGCCGTTGCCGTTAGGGCAAGTGCTGCGCAGCACGCTGGGCAGCAGATCGAACAGACCCCGTACCGCCGTGGTCTTGCCGGTGCCGCGCGGGCCGCTGAGCAGCACCCCGCCGATCATGGGATTGATCAAGTTCAGCACCAGGGCGATTTTCATCTCGATCTGGCCGACTAAGGCCAAGAGCGGATAATGCGGCG
>JAUQXC010000505.1 GCA_030834825.1 Thermoflexales bacterium | reverse complement strand
ATCGATACGGTATTGACCATTCAACCTGGGTTTGGTGGCGTGAATCTGGAGGACATTTCCCAACCCAAGTGCTTCCGCGTGCTGGATACGTTGCGCGAGCGGGCCGAGATCCCCATCTGGCACGATGATCAACAAGGCTCGGCGCTGGTTGTACTGGCCGGCCTGATCAATGCGCTTAAAGTGGTGGGGAAGAAACTGGGTGAGGTCAGCATTACCTTTATCGGAGCCGGCGCGGCCGGGATAGCGACGATGCGTCTGCTATTTGCTTCCGGCGCCGATCCGTCCCGTTGCCATGTGGTCGATGTCAATGGGTTACTGTATAAAGGTCGGGCAGATATTGAACTGCGCAAAGCCGAGTTTATGGACCTGTGGCGCCTGGGCAAGATAACCAATTCCGACGGACGCCGGGGTGGTATTCCCGAAGCACTGGTTGGTGCTGATGTGGTCATTGCATTTTCCGCGCCGGGGCCGGGCACGATTCAGGCCGACTGGGTGCGGTCCATGGCGCCGGATCCCATTGTGTTTGCCTGCGCGAATCCCATTCCCGAAATCTGGCCGTGGGAGGCCAAGGCCGCAGGGGCTGCCATTGCCGCCACTGGCCGATCGGATTTTCCGAACCAGGTGAATAACTCACTGGGGTTCCCGGGACTCTTTCGTGGTACGCGTGACGCACGGGCCAAGACCATCACCGACGAGATGTGCCTAGCCGCCGCGCACGCGCTGGCCGACATGGCCGCACAGAAGGGCTTGAACCCGGAGTACATCCTGCCAACCATGGACGAGTGGGACGTCTTCCCGCGCGAAGCAGCCGCCGTGGCCGCGAAGGCTGTGGAGCAAGGGATCGCGGGCATTCAGACGACCTATGAGGAAGAATACCAGCGCGCCACGGCCATCATCAAGAATGCGCGTGATATGACACGCTTGTTGATGGACGAGGGTCTGATCGAGAATTGCGACTGATCACTGATCATGGGTCAACGACGACCAGACCATGATCTATGAAAACTTGAGGAGATGACCATGTACGATTTGATTATCATTGGCGGCGGACCGGCCGGCTTGACGGCCGCAGTGTATGCCATTCGCAAGCGGCTGAATGTACTGTTGATCAGCAAAGATCTCGGCGGCAAGACCAACTTCCGGCTGCAACTACCCGATGTAGAAAAGCATCTGGTCATCAACGGCGAGGAGACGGTCAATCGCTTCGTGAACGAGATCCGTTATCTGGACTTTGCACGCAACATCGACAAGGTAGAGCGTGTGGAAGAAATGCCGGGCGGCTATCGCGTCCTGACGCGCGGCGGCAAGGAGCATGAAAACCCGCAGGCCACTTACGAGACACGCGCCATCATCCTGGCCACCGGCACACGGGGACGCTTCCTGGACGTAGCCGGTGAGAAGAACTATCTCATGCGCGGCCTGTGCTTTAGCGCCATGAGCTATGCACCCTTGTTCATTGAGAAGACCACCATCGTGGTGGGCGATGACGAGCTGGCCCTGCGCGCGGCAATGGAACTGTCGTTGATCGCCAAGCACGTCACGCTCATCGCGCCGACGCATGGCAAACTCGACAATGTGTACGGTCAACGCCTGCGCAAAGCCAACAACGTGCTGATTCTGGAAGGGTACAGCGCCAAAGAGGTGAAGGGCGACGTCTATGCCCGCAGCCTGATCGTGGCCAAGAACGGCGACACGCGTGAACTGCACGCCGACGCGATCTTCGTCGAGCTCGGCTTGAAGCCCAACTCCGAAATGGTGCACGGTCTGGTGGAAATGGAGGCAGACGGACGCATCAAGATCGACGCGCAGAACCGCACTTCCAAGACCGGTCTCTTTGCAGCGGGCGACGTAACCAACATCTACGCCGAACAAGTGTTGATCGCCATCGGCGAAGGCGCCAAGGCAGCGTTGTCGGCGTACGAGTACCTGTTGACCCTGCCGATTGAAGAGCCGGCCATCTCTAACGTGTGGCGTTAATCCGAGACAGCCGGCGAGCGAGATAAAACGATGGAGAGAGACAGCACATGCTGTCTCTCTCCATCTCTCACTTGCTTGATCGGCCCGTCTCTCATTCATAGAGGAAACTGCATGTTCACCACCCTGGAAGAAGTCCAAAAATATGTGCGGGATCATCGCTTCAAGATGATCGATCTCAAGTTCAGCGATCTGCATGGCCGCTGGCATCACGTCACCGTGCCCGCGCGCGAATTGAATCCCCAGTTGATGCGCGATGGTGTTGGCTTTGACGGTTCGTCGATCGGGTTGAAATCCGTCAAGGCCGGCGATATGGTGCTGCTGCCAGATCTGACCACGGCCTTTCGCGATCCCTTTTGGGATGCGCCGACGCTGAGCTTCATCTGCTCGGCCTACGAGGCCGACACCAAGCTGCCTTTCTCGCGCGATCCGCGCAACATTGCGCAACGCGCTGAAGAATATACGCAAGAGCTGGGCATAGCCGATGAAAGCCGCTGGGGGCCGGAGTATGAATTCTATATCTTCGACAACGTCGCTTTTGAGAATGGCGTGAACACGGCCACCTATCGCGTGGACAGCCGCGAGGCCGATTGGCACAGCGCGGCCGGCGGTCACGGCCATCTCATTCCCATGCATGGCGGCTATCACGCCATTCCGCCCAAAGACCAGCTTTATAACCTGCGCAACGAAATGGTCTTAGTGCTGGAAGAGATGGGCGTGGAGGTGAAATACCATCATCATGAGGTGGGCGGGCCCGGCCAGAGCGAGATCGAAACGCCGATGATGGGCTTGCTCCGATCGGGTGACGTCACCCAGATGATCAAATATGCCACGAAAATGGTGGCCCACCGTCACGATCAAACGGTAACCTTCATGCCCAAACCCCTGTATGGTGAAGCGGGTAACGGCATGCACTTTCATCAGCATCTCTTCAAGAACAAGCAGAACGTCTTTTACGACGAAACCGGCTACGGCCATTTAAGCCAGACGGCGCTGTACTACATCGGCGGCCTGCTCCATCACGGCGCAGCCGTGCTGGCCTTCACGAATCCATCGACGAACTCCTATCGACGCCTGGTGCCGGGCTTTGAAGCGCCGGTGAATTCGTTTTTCTCGTTGGGGAATCGCAGCGCAGCCATCCGCGTCCCCAAGTATGCCGATCAACCCGACACGGCTCGCTTCGAATTTCGCCCACCCGATGCGACCTGCAATATCTACCTGGCATTGGCGGTGCAGTTGATGGCCGGGCTTGACGGGATTCGACGCCAACTCGATCCGCACGAACTGGGCTTTGGCCCGATTGATCAGAACATCTTTGCGTGGAACGACGAGCAACGCAAAGCCATCAAGCCGCTGCCTGCTTCCTTGTTTGAAGCCCTGCATGCGCTGGAGAACGATCACGCGTTCTTGCTCCAGGGCGATGTCTTCGATGAAGGACAAATC
>JAUQXC010000504.1 GCA_030834825.1 Thermoflexales bacterium | reverse complement strand
CGGACAGCCCCGTTCATGCAGATGAGACGCGAAACCTCGGCTGCGAGGGTAAAACGCTGCCAGCCGACATCGAAGACGGCCACACGACCGGTCTTAGCTACGGATTGACCGATCGCTATTTCGTCCAATGGCGCCAGCGTTCTCAAATCGATAACTTCTGCTTCGAGACCATGCTGTGCCAGGTCTGTCGCCACTCCTTGGGCAAACTCAACCATGTGCGAGATCGCCACAAAGGTCACATCTTTCCCTTGACGCACAACTCGAGCTTGTCCAAACGGTAACGGCTTGATCGGCAGCTCTATTTCGCTACTCAATTCATAAAGTGGCTTGGACTCAATAAAGATCGTGGGAGACTCCGACTGCAAAGCCGTAAGCAGCAGGCCAGCCGCATCGTCGGCATTTGACGGGAGCACAACATTCAGTCCAGGGACCTGGCTGAACATGACATGATATGCGCCAGAATGCTGGGCGCCTTGTCCCCAATCTTTGCCAATAATCGACCGGATCACCAACGGAACTGTTGTTTGATAGCCAGACATGCTTGGCCATTTGGCAGCGTGATTGATAATCTGATTCATCGCCAACAGCAAGAAGTCGACGCGCAAGGCTACATACATCGGTCGGCGTCCCAGAATCGCCGCCCCCACACCCAAGCCAATCAACGATTCCTCGGATAAGGGAACGTCAAAACAACGGGCTTCCGAGAAGTGATCGCGAATTCCGGCCGTCGAACCAAAAAAACCGCCCGGATCATTAATGCCTTGTCCATACAGAAAGATGCGATCATCGGATGCCATCGCCTGAACGGTCGCGGCCTTCAGTGCTTCTGCAAAGGTGAGATACGAGATCGTCATGAGCGGGTTCCTTGACTATACACGATTTGGATCAGGTGGACGCGGCGCAGCCAATTGCTCGCGCGCATTCGCTTCTTCAAAACGCTGCTTGGCAGATTCAAAGACGGCCTTGACTTCCGCTGTGACCTGATCTTGGATTTCTCGCAACAACGCACCGCTTGCTGGTAGGTTCTCTTCGATCTGGGCCGCGATCACGCGTAAGGGATCGTGCGGCATCCATTGCGCCAGTTCTTCCTCAGGCCGTCGCCCGTCACCAAAATCAGAGCCAGGCCCGACATGTGCGCACAGTCGGAAAGTCTTCATCTCGATCAGACGCGGCCGTCGATCGCCCCGCATTTGTTCAATCAGGTGGTGGCTGGTCTGGTACGCTTGAACAACATCATTCCCGTCCACGACAAGACTGTCCACGCCGAAACTGCGCGCCTTGGCGCAGACATCCACTGCGGCTTGACGTACTGCTTGGGGCGTAATGGTTGAGTAGCCGTTATTTTCGACTACAAACAATATCGGCACATTCAGCAAGGCGGCTAGATTGAGCGACTCAAAAAACGCGCCTTCATCCACGCCGCCGTCACCGGAAAAACTGACACAAATGTTATCTGTTCCGGCTTGCTTGAGCGCGAGGCCCATGCCCACTGCCATGGGTACCGATCCGCCAACAATGGCGCCCGAACCCCACATGTTGACTTGTTTGTCAAACAGATGCATCGAGCCGCCATAACCGTGCGCACAACCGGTATCCAGGCTGTAGAGTTCATCCACCATCCGTTGCAGGTCACCGCCCTTGCCTAGATAGTGGGCGTGACAGCGATGCGTGCTGAGGCAGCCATCGCTGGAGCGTGCTGCCGACAGGACCCCGACGGCCACAGCTTCCTGTCCGATGCTGAGATGCACAGCCATGCGGATATTGCGGCTTGAATATTCTTGTTTGATGCGTTCTTCAACGGTCCGAATCCTCAACATCCGGTGATACAGCGTCAGCAACAGATCACGTTCCATCAACCAATCTCCCTCTGCAACCAACTTAACCTAAAAATCAGCGTGACATCTGTCGAAACCAGTCAACCGTGCGGCGTAAGGCATCATCGAAATCTGTCCAGACCTTGAGGCCCAACTCGTGTTGGCCGCGACTGATGTCTGGTGTGTACCGCGCTGGTAATGCCCCGGGATCAGGCTGTTGAGCAACGATAATTTCCAATGGCACGCCTAAAGCCGCTACTACCTTGTGCGCCACTGCCAGAATGGACAGCGCCTCGTCAGAGCCGACATTGTAACATCGGCCTATCGGAGCCTCGAGCAGGACCTTCAATAAGGCCACGACACAATCGGCGGCATAGTAATATGATCGGATAGTGGTCCCATCGCCCCAGACCCGTAGCGGGCAACCGCGCAACCCATCGCGCAGAAAATCAGTTACGGCAAAACCTGAATCTAAGTCTTGATAGGGACCGATAAAGGTAAAAGGCCGCGCGATGCGCACTGGTACTCCAAAATGGCTACAATACAACGTACA
>JAUQXC010000503.1 GCA_030834825.1 Thermoflexales bacterium | reverse complement strand
GCTGGATGCCTTGGCGCAACGGGGTGAAGTTTCAACCGAATTGTTAGCAGAGATCGAAGCCGAGACGAATGCGGTGCTGGAGCGAGTCGCCCTATTGCCGGTGGAACAGCAGCAGACGCTTTTAACCCAGATGGCGTCCTTCCAGGATGGGCAAATGCTCGTGTTAGGGAGAGTCGCGGCACTGGCCCAGAATGATAAACAGACCAGGGTCAAAGCGGCCTTGGCAGACACCGCTGCCAAACGCCAACAGGTGATGGGGCTGTTAAATCGAGGCGGAGATTCTGCAAATGATCCCGCTCACAACCCAGGGAAGGTGCCGCTGCCGACCGCGATAGGAAGTGAAACACAACCCTCGCCTGGTAATTCAAATCCTGCCAAGCCTACTACTAAACCATCCGCGACCGCTCGGTCTACGGTTGAACCCAAGCCTACGAAAGAACCTAAGCCTGAGGAAACGCCTAAGCCCACCAAGGCGCATCCCGCTACGCCTGAGAAACCGACGCCTCGCGTGGATGTTACTCCGCCTGGTCAGGAGAACAGGCCTACGCCCAACTCGCCACCGGGGCAGGAAGACAACCCCACGAAGGAGCCTAAGCCCCCGAAGGAACCCAAGAAGTAACAGCGTGGCGCAATCGACAAAGATTCATCGACGGCGTTGTTTTTGATCTTAAGCGTTGGCAGTGACGAGCATGCCGGCGCTTTCTTTGTAGCGGTTACGACTAACACTGATCTCCGTAACACTGGCTGCTCATCACCGCACCTGCTGCGTTGCGCAGTATGGCCTTATCTCCACTGTTATTCCAGACTGCATCCGTAGACCACACGAGCGTTTGTGGCGGGTTGTTTTTAGCGCCGCGATAACTCTCGATGCGGACCACGCCACCCGGAGACAGCACAAAGCCGATCGGAAAATTGAAGGTCTGCAGCCCCACCGTGCTTTCAAGATACCAACCGCTCATATCTTGTGCGGCGTCGCCCTGGTTTTGCAGCAGGAGGTATTCTGGCGTGGTATTACTGCTTAACAGCGTGATCTGCACATCGGCCAGCGGCACCTGTGTGGCGGTCAGCAGCGCCGCTGGTGTGCGCAACTGTGTCGCCACAAAAGCGGCCCCTGCCAGCGCTAACATGATGAGCACGACGCCCGCCGTGATCAAGCGGGCGGATTTCGCCCGGCGCGGCAGCGCTGGCGGCAGCGCGACGGTTCTGATGAAATCGCCTAAGACGGCTTGGCGTGCAGTGAGCAGTGCGGCGCGCATATCCTGGGCCGAAGCAAAGCGCTTACCCCGTTCCAATTCCATGGCGCGCAAAATGACCCGCTCCATGTCCGGCGAGAGGTGAGCATTCGTAGCGCGCGGTGTGCGAAATGCCGCCGGATCAGACGTGCGCCGCGTGACGGAGATGGGCGCCTGGCCGGTCAATAGGTGATACAGCGTTGCCCCCAGCGAATAAATATCGGAACGCTCATCGGTGTGGGCAGCGGGATCATATTGTTCGGGCGGTGAATATTCGGGGGTGCCCAGGCCATGCATCATGGTGGTTGTGCGCGGGTCGTTTGGATTGTACGATTTTACCAATCCGAAATAGACCAGGAAGATGCGGCCATCAGGTGTGCGGCGGATATTGGCCGGCTTGATATCACGGTGAATCAGCTGATGAGCGTGGATATACTCTAAAGCCGATAAGAGTTGATCGGCCCAATCAAGTACCTGAGCTTCGGCGAGTCCTTGGGCATTGGCCTGCACCAACTCTTGCAGCGTCTGACCCTCAATGTAATCCATCACCAGATAGTGCCGCTTGTTCTCGCTGAAGTAATCGGTCACGCGCGGCAGGTTGGGATGATGCAGCGACGCCAGGATCTGCGCTTCTCGCTGAAATTGGGCCTGGATCCGCTCCGCTGTCAGTTGGCCTGTGATCGGCTCGGCCTGCAGCTGCTTGATCGCCACCTGGCGATTAAGGACAGGATCGCGGGCATAGTAAACTGCACCCATACCGCCCGCACCGAGGAGCCGGATCACCTGATACCGGTTGTTGAGAATTTGCCCTGTGGGTAGTTCCATATTGGAAGCGTCACCTTGAGTATATCATACGCACTCAAGCGAAAAGAAGATTGCGGCGGTGTGGGGTAAACGAAAACCCGATCGGCATGTGGACCGATCGGGTTTTGTGTAAGTGCAGTCTGGCTAGTCGGAATCCGCCGTGCGCAGATGCGGATGATCCTTCTGGGCTTGCTCGATGATACCTTGTGCCACGTGCGCCGGCACTTCGTCATAGTGATCAAATTCCATGCTGAAGACGCCGCGCCCTTGCGTGATCGAGCGCAGGTCGGCCGCGTAGCGCTGCATTTCGGCCAGCGGCACAAAGGCAATCACAATGCTCTTGCCGGCTAATTGATCCATACCTTGTACGTGCGCGCGCTTAGTGTTGATGTCGCCTAGCACGTCGCCCATGTTGTGCTCCGGCACGACAACGGTTACTTTCATGACGGGCTCCAGCAGCACCGGGCCAGCGCCGTGCATCGCCTTCTTGAAGGCCTCACGACCGGCGATTTCAAACGCCATGGGCTTGGAGTCCACGGCGTGTTCCTTGCCGTCGGTGATGGCGACCTTCACATCCACCACTGGATAACCCGCAATGGCGCCGCCTTCCATGACGCTCTTGATGCCCTTTTCGATGCTGGTCTGGTAAGACGACGAAACTGCACCGCCGAAGACTTCCCACGCAAATTCGTAACCCTTGCCGCGGGTCGGCTCGACGCGCATGTGCACTTCGCCGAACTGGCCCGAACCGCCCGTCTGTTTCTTATGGCGGTGCATGGCCGTGAACGACCGCGTAATCGTTTCACGATACGGAACTCTGCGCTGCGAGGTGACAAGTTCCACACCAAACTTGCTCTTGGCGCGGCGCACGGCGACGTCAATGTGACTGTCGCCCAGACCTTCCAGCACGGTTTGTTTGGTGCTGGGATCGTTGAACCAGTGCAGCGTAGGATCCTCTTCGGTGAGACGGGTCAGTGTGGGGCCCATCTTGGCCGAGTCGGCAGCGGTCTTCGGCTCGATCGCGACCGAGGTCACTGCCGCTGGATACACGGGCGGTGTGAACGTGAGGGGATGCGCCTTGTCGCACAACGTGTCGCCGGTGAGTGTGGCGGCGAGCTTGGTAACAACGCCGATGTCACCCGCTTTAATGGCGGACACCGGAATCTGCTCTTTGCCGCGCATCACATATAGCTGGCCCAGGCGTTCTTCAGCGTTCTTGTTGGCATTGAATACGCGTGAATCTGAAGTGATTGTGCCGCCAAACACCCGCAAGTAGGTCTGCTTGCCCACGAACGGATCTGCCGTAGTCTTGAAAACGATGGCTCCCAGCACGCTTGACTCGGTGCTGATCTTTTCTTCAGTTCCGGCGGCGGTCTTCGCAGTTTCAGGACCAACCTCGGCGGGCGAGGGTACAAAAGCGACGATGGTTTCCAGCAGTGCGCTGACGCCCAGATTTCCTGTGCCTGACACACACAACACCGGCACGATGGCATTCTTCTGGATGGCGATCTTCAAGCCATGACGCATCTCATCGTCCGTCAGTTCCTGGCCGTCCAGATATTTCATGATGAGCTCGTCGTCGCCTTCAGCCGAGGCTTCCATCAACTTGACGCGCGCTTCTTCGGCTTCCTTCTTCAAATTAGCCGGAATCTCGACGATCTCGCCCTTGGGGCCTTTGCGCGCCTTCATGGCGATCAGATCGATGACCCCTTCAAAGCTGGCCTGGCTGCCGATGGGCAGTTGCAGCGGCACGAAATTGCCGCCCAGCTGATGCAGCGTATCGACGACGCGTGCGAAATTGGCGTTTTCGCGATCCATCTTGCTGATTAACACGAAGCGTGGCAGGTTGCGTTCATTGCAGTAGGCCCAGGCCAGTTCGGTACCCACTTCGACGCCGGCGACGCTATCCACCAAAAGGATGGCCGCTTCCACGACACGCACCGCGCCCTTCACTTCACCGGCAAAGTCAGTAAAGCCGGGCGTATCGAGTACATTAATTTTATGGTTTTGCCACTCGATGGGCAGCAGTGCGGTGGTAAGCGAAATATGACGGCGAATCTCTTCTTCATCGAAATCCGACACAGTCGTGCCGTCTTCCACGCGACCTTGTCGGCTGATGGCGCCGGAACTGAACAACATTGCCTCGCCCAGGCTGGTCTTGCCGGACGAACCGTGACCAAGCAGGGCCACGTTGCGTAGCGCCGTAGTGGGGTAATCCTTCATTAAACCTCCCGGAAGAGTGGGATCAAACGCCCCGCAATTGTATTCAAGCGCTACCGTCTTGTCAACGTGACAGGCCGCACCTTTCTAGGGACAAAAAGTAACCTCCCGCAGGCCTAAATCCTGCGGGAGGTCGTATGCTCAATCGGTTGGAGGCGGTCCGCCGCCGCGACGTGTCGCGCGTTTACTTCGGCGCGGTAATGGTGACCGGTTCGTTGAGCTTGGTCAACGTGTAGGTCAACAGGAAGTCGACCAGCGCCGTGGCGCCGGGCATATCCGGCAGATCCTTCAGGTTCAAGTTGAAGTGAACTTTGGTCTGGCGCATCAGCAAGTCCTGCTTGCCGGCCCAGAGTTCGACTTCCAGCACGGAATCCTTCAGGTACTTCTTGGCTTCGGTCAATTGTGCTTCGTCAACCGCGCCGCTCGAGCCTGTAGACTGGGCCAGCTTGGCGACCGAATCAATCAGCGTCTCGGGGTTCAGCGTAACCTTATAGTGGTAGGTGTCCACCTCGCCGATTTTCTCGTCGGCCAGTTTCTCCGCCTTGCTCGACTGCTTCAACAAGTCCGTGATCATTTCCGGGTTGAGCGGATTGTCTTTGGACTCCGCGGTGGCGGGCTGCGGCACAGCTTGTTCCTGCCATTCGTTTGCGGTCTCGCCGACATTGGCCTTGACGTACATCTTGTCGCCGACTTTCACCAGCTCGAACAGCAGTTTCTCTTCACCCTGGGCGATGAAAGCCGTCAACGGGCCTAGATCGAGATCGCCCGTCAACGCGACATCTTGCTTGGCGGTGTCGACATCGCCGCTGACATTGGCTTCAGCCTTGAAGTTCTTGAACAGTGCGGCGGCCTGGGCCTGATCACCCGTCAAGCCGTCGAGTTTAAGACTGAGCGCCAAATTCACAGCGATGTGCTGGGTTTTCACTTCAGTCTGCTTGTCGGCAATCGCCTTCACGGCTTCCAGCGGATCCTGCGGTACGGGTGCACCCGGCGCCTGGCAAGCTGTAACGAACAAAGCCAGTAACAACAGAATAGCGAGCGTTAAACGTGTCTTCATGATGCATTCTCCTTTTTTACTACATATGGGTTTGATTGCGCGTGATACTACCGCCTCTGTTTAGGAAGTGGCAGCCCGACAGTTGGCGTCATTATACTATAGGGAATCTCCGATCAGAACCTGACCCGCAGACGACAAAACACCGTCCGTTCGCTCCAGAGCCGGCTCATCCTCTCAGGCTGCCTCCAGGCGTGCCCGGCCGGCGGTCGTCAACCAATACGTGGCCGCTGGAAATTTTTTGTTGCTGTCAATCAAGCCGGCGGTTTGCAGCTCTTCGACGACTTCCCACGCCACGCTGGCCGCGCGCCCATCCAGCGCATGCAGGCGATATTCTTTGTTCCCTTCGAGATCACGATGAGACTTCAGGGTTAAGCCGCGAGCGATGGCTTGCAGAAGTTCAACTTGCGCGGGGGTCAGCTGCATCGATCAGCACACAAACCGAGCCGGGGCTCTTGTCCTCGGTGAGAGTCAGACTCCGGTTGCCACTAGCCTAATTCCGGAACATACTGCTGCAGCTCACGCTGCTTGATCTTGATGTACTGCTCGCGGTTGATTTGCGCCAGCTCTGCGGCGCTTAAGCGCAGGGCAAGAATGTTCAGGGCGTCTTCCGGCGACTGGCCATAAGCCAGTTTCTTCTTGCCGTTCTTCATTTCAAACAAATACATGTAATGGGGACTGCTGAAGCTGCTCATGATATCCTCAAATCGGAAACCTGCCAGGTGGGTGACTGCGCTGCCGCGGCAAACTTGTGGCGCAGCCTGACAAATCTCGCTAAGCCTTCGTCAAGGCGGCCCGGTAATCTTTGCGTTCCTGGCGAATCTGCGCCAGGCCTCGATTCACCTCGTCGTCGTATTGGCCGGCCAGCAGCTCGCGATAGAAAGCGTAATCGATGCCCTTGACTTTCTCGTCGTCGGGGAAGCGATGATAGTTTTCTTTCGTCATCAGACTTTTGCCCTCGGCAATGAGCTGATGGCCCAACGCTGAACCGGGGTAGGGCGCATAGAACGAAATCGACGGCAGGATGCGCTTGGTGTATTTGACCATGCGCATCGTCTTGATGGCATCCTCGTGCGTTTCGCCGGGGATGCCTAGCATGATGTTGGACCAGAACACCGGCGGCTTCTGGCCTTGACGTTCCATTTCATCGCCGATGCGAGTAAGCAGATCGATCGTGAAATAGTTATCTTCTTCCGTGCACTCTTTGTTGAGAATCCTCAATACCCGATCGCTTCCCGACTCGAACCCGATCGACACCGTGTCCCACCGGGTTTCCTTGATCAGCGCTTCGAACAGTTCTGGCCACTGGCGCACCGTGTCGGCGCGGGCCGCGGCCCAGTACGGCCAGACGCGGTTTGCCTGGCGCGGATATTTCTCGACCCACTCTTCCAGCCAACTGGGATTCTGGAAGAACATCGAATCATGAATCACCAGCGAACCGACACCGTATTTGCGATCGAGATAGTTCAGCTCGTCGATCACGGCCTCGACCGGGCGGCGGCCCATGTTGGGAATGTACGAGTTCTCATTGCAAAACACACACTGCCAGGGACATACCCGGCTGGTCAAGAGTGTGACGACGGGACCGGGGCCCCAGCCGCACTCCGGCTCCAGCGGCCAGTTGAACTTCTTCGCCAATTTTTTGCTGGCGGGCTTGGGCCACAATGTGCGATCGATCATCGGCCACTCCGCCATCGACTTGGCGCCGACACCCAAAATCACGCGCGGAAATGACTGGGGGTCCTTGACCAGCTCCACGATGACGTTCTCGCCGGGGCCTTGACAGATGCGGTCGAATTCAGGGATGGCTTCCATTTCGTCAAGCGCCACTGTGGCGTGCATGCCCCCCGTCAAAATCATGCCCTGTGGATTGACCTGCTTGAAGATTTGCGCCGCGCGATAGGCTGCCGGAAAGGTATAACTGCGCACGTTCATGATCAGCACTTCGTAACCCGGCAGCTGTGCCGCCAACTCTTCCCATGAAGTGCACGCCCGCGTCGAGAGCAAGTCCGTCATGACGCCGTTCTGATGCAAAATGGTGCGCAGCAGTCCCAAGCCGTGATCCTGCCATTGTTCGTGTGGGCCGGCAGGGTTGACCAGATCGCCCAGATCGCCCAGATCAAGCCAGACAATTTTGCTGGTCGGGGTAGGTGTGGCAGGCGTGGTCCTGCCAAATAGTTTATTGAGCACTTACAGTCTCTTTCTGCCTTGATAACCGCTCTGGAGATCGTGCCAGAACATGACTTCCGGCTCGTCGTACTTCCAGCATAATAACACCTCACGCCCATCCCGCAATGCCGGAAAGTCCACCAACCCAAGTGACATGTCCTTCAGCACACAGCCGATTTCTTGCAGACCCCGCACGCCATGCTCCACACGGTGAAATTCCGTCAGTAGCTCACCGG
>JAUQXC010000502.1 GCA_030834825.1 Thermoflexales bacterium | reverse complement strand
CTTTTCATTGTCGGAACGATAAACCATCTCCTCAGGCGATCTCGTAGGCTTGTGCCACCACTAACTGTTGCTTTTGATAATTCTCTGACAACGTTCTATACGCATAGGAGCGCATGGCCAGCAGTGTGACGACGAGTCCGATCAATCCCGACGCGGTGAATAACAGAGCGAGACCTCGATCGGCTCCCGTTCCGAACCACGGGCCGAGCAAATCGGCACCAGCACCCGTCGTCATAAAGGGGATGAAGATCAATTGCGCAATGGGTCCAATCAGGAAGGCTGTAACCGGCGTCGCCGCTTGCTCGACGCTTTGCGCGAAGCCGAATACGCGCCCCTGACGCTCCAGCGGGACCACTTTTTGCAGGATAGTTTGCTCTGCGGCTTCCACCGCCGGAATCAGGCACAACCACACGAACATGCCAATCGCCAGCGGTACGATCGAAGCGACTAAGGTAAACACACTGCAAATCGCCCACATGACGATATTGGCCAGGAAGAGCGTTCGTAGAGGATTGGCCCCCAACCCTTTTTTGGCGACGATCAACCCGCCGACGATGAAGCCCAGGCTCAAGGCGCCCCACAGAATACCCCACACCTGCACCGATACGAGTAACAAGCCATAGGCATCCATCAAGGACATGAAGACGCCGCCCAGGAAGTTATTGAAGGTGTGAAAGAAGATCAGCGCGAACAGTCCAGGCACCAGCGTGATGATGCGGATCGTCCCGCGAATATCAAGGCTGTTGCTGTCCAGTTTCGCCATGGCGGGTGTGACTTGTTTCTCCGCTTCGGGGATGGAGAGCGTCAAGAGATGGACTATCACGAGAGCCGTCAACCCAAGAGCGATCACGAGCACCCACCACACACCTAAAAAGCCGATGACCAGGCCGCTGAAGATCGACGCCACCAAAAACGCCACGCCATTGGCGGTGCCTACCAGGCCATTGGCCTTGTCTCTTCGCTTTTCGGGGATCAAGATTGTCACGAGCGTTGAGAGCGCGATCCCCCGTAAATTACCCGCAATCGCGCCGACAAGCACCAGCACCACGAAAATCCACAACGTGAGGCTGGTAGTGTCAGTAAAGACCACCGGGGGTGTAACGCTAAAAATGAGACAGGCGAGTGCATACAGGAAGAACGAGCAGACGCTTGAAAGGATCATCACCCGTTTCTTCTGATACCGATCGACCAGTGACCCGAGGAAAAACCCAGAGAGGGCGACGGTCAGAGTGTACACACCTGCCATGATCGCGGTGGCAATCACCGACTTTGTTCCCAGATACACCCAAAAGGTGACAGCAAACCACACAAACGTGTTGGTGATTGAAGCGGTTAGTGAGTTGACCAGTATGGCGTAGAAAGTCTTCAGCATGTGTTGTATCCCCTGTAATGTGAGCAACCGTGGCGCGAGTAAAGTCCTCCTAAGGTATGGCTGCAATGACCTTACCTTCGTTAAAGTCAATAGGGTGCGCCGTTGCCGCATCAAGAGCGGCGCAGGGACCAGCCTAGCTTATGAAGCTGGCGGTTGCACGACGTTAAAGTCGTTGCCGTAGAGGTCCTCAAATATGAAGTCGTTCCCCCACGGGTTTTCGCGCGGTTCGGCTTGAATTTTCACGTTGCGTGTTTTCAGCGTGGCATAATCGGCGTGGATATCAGTTGACTCTAAGACAAAGAGACCTTGCTTGCCGATGCCCGCTAGCTGTTCAGGTGTGGTCGCTAGGTTGAGCGCGATCACCGGTTCCGCTGGCTGTTGAGGTGCGACAGTCAACCAGCGGTAATTGGGGATGGTGGTGGAATCATCGGAGATGACTTTGAAGCCCAGCTGATCGCGATAGAACTTCAGCGCTGCGTCCTGATCTTTAACCCAAATCGTGACGTGCGTGACTTTGGTAATCATAGCGCCCCTCCCAAGGCAGTGATGTGGTTGTGGACTGTTATTGTGGAATGACTGCGATGGCGTCCATTTCTACCAAGAAATCCGGATGTGCCAGACCGGCCACAAGCATAACCGTGATGGCTGGCGGATTAGGTCGGCGTCCCCAGACCCGTTGAAAAACTTCAAACCCCGCTTGCAAGGACTGACCCTGCACAATAAGTATATTCCATTTGACTACGTTTTCCAACCCGGCGCCGCCAGCGGCTAGTGCCACTTGAAGATTTTTAAAGACTTGCTCAGTCTGAGCGGTAATATCGCCCTTGCCGATGATTTGCCCGGAAGCATCGACGGCATCCTGTCCCCCGACATAAATGGTCTTTGCTGGGTTTGTCACGACAACTGCTTGAGAGAATCCTGGGTTCTTGGCAAGTTCGGCAGGATTGTGGTATTGCACATTGCCTGAAACATTGGTCATGCTGGTACTCCTCCTTGAGTACAGGTGAAATAAATCAGCCTCGCAAGGTGTGAAAGTTAATCCTCACGAGGCTGTCACTTCAGAATACATCGACCATCTCGGTCGATCGGTTAGCCCCCGGCTAACACCACACTATACTTCTGCTTCTTCTGCGTCAGCAACCCCTTCCGCCACTACTTCAGCAATGGCAATAGCGTCCATCTCCTCTTCTTCTTCGGCAGGATTGTCCTCGACGGGCAAATTGCCGGCTGCTAACTGCGCGGCCTTTTCCACGTTGGAACGAATGGCCGCTTCGATCTCATTGGCAATTTCAGGATGGTCCTTCAGGAAATCTTTGCCATTCTCGCGGCCCTGGCCTAATTTCACATCACCGTAGGTGAAGAAGGCTCCACGCTTGGTGATAATCTCCATGTTCACGCCGATATCCAGAATGTCACCCACCTTGCTGATGCCTTCGTTGAACATGATGTCAAACTCGGCTTCACGGAAGGGTGGGGCGACCTTGTTCTTGGTAACACGCACTTTGACCCGATTACCCACCACCTCGGCGTTGGTCTTGATGCTTTGTGTGCGGCGGATGTCGAGACGGACTGACGCGTAGAATTTCAACGCATTGCCGCCGGTGGTAGTCTCAGGATTGCCGAACATCACACCGATCTTCATGCGCAATTGATTAGTGAAAACCAGTGAGGTATTCGACTGCTTGATCGCTCCAGAGAGTTTTCGCAGGGCCTGTGACATCAAGCGAGCCTGGAGACCCATGTGACTGTCCCCCATCTCGCCTTCGATCTCGGCGCGCGGCACCAGTGCCGCGACAGAATCAATCACGATGATGTCCACCGCACCCGAGCGGACCAGCTGCTCCGCGATTTCCAAAGCCTGTTCGCCGGTATCGGGCTGCGAGATGTAGAGGTTGTCGATATCCACCCCGCAGCGCGCGGCATACGCCGGATCAAGCGCGTGCTCCATGTCGATGTAAGCCGCGACACCGCCACGTTTCTGTGCCTCGGCAACAATGTGTTGACACAGTGTCGTCTTACCGGCTGATTCCGGCCCATAGATCTCAGTCACACGCCCGCGTGGAATGCCACCCACGCCTAGCGCCAGATCGATCGCGAGCGAACCCGTAGGGATGGTCTCAACTTTCAGGTGTGTCGCTTCGCCTAAGCGCATAATGGACCCTTCACCGAAACGCTTCATGATATTGCCCAGCACGGCATCCAAAGCGCGGGCGCGCCCCGGATCAAGTTCAGCTTTCTTGGGTTCGGCGGACCTGCTTTTTTTGCCCTTGGCCTCTGTGATGAACTCGTTGAGTTCTTCAGTCGTTTCGGCTTCGGTTTTCTTTTTGCGTGCCATGTAAAGTCTCCTGTCAGTAAAGATTGCGGCAAACACGCCGGACGCAGGGACAAAATCTGCGTATGGAGATATTAGTACATATGTTCTAACCTGTCAATCGAACACTACCTTAAAATTTTGTCACAGTTTGAGTGACATGCGGCACAATTGGATTCGACGGTCTGCGTCTCTTTCAAGTAGTTGACTGGATCGAAATAGTTTGACGACCTTCTGGCGCTATGCTAGAATGAGCGCGCTGCCCTCGTAGCTCAATGGATAGAGCACCTGAC
>JAUQXC010000501.1 GCA_030834825.1 Thermoflexales bacterium | reverse complement strand
AGATTAAGCCTGCAGAGCCGCCGCAACCCGATCGAGACGGGCGCGAGCCTCTTCCGCGACGGCCTGCAGATCGGGCTGCGAGAGGACACCCAGCATCGCCAGGGGATCAACCAGCGAGACCTCCGTCACGTTGTCTTCCACGTAGGATACCGTGACATTGCAAGGCAACAGCAGTCCCACTTCCGGCGCGGCCTGCAAGGCCTGATAGGCCAGCGACGGATTGCACGCGCCCAGTATTTTATACGGACGGAAATCCACGTCAAGTTTCTTCTTCAAAGTCGCTTTCACGTCAATCTCGGTCAGCACGCCGAAGCCCTCGGCTTTCAATGCCTCAATCGCGCGGGCCTCGGCTGTAGTGAAGTCGGCCTTGAGGCGCACGGTCAAGCCTACCGCAGTTGTCGATGTCGTCATGTTGGGTCCCTCCACAAAAAGATGATCCTTGCCACAAGGTTAGATGCAATTGTAACGCACAGGTTACATCGCGTACAGTGGGGTGCCCGCGGGCAGTCGAGCGCGGTCCTCAGGATAACCGAGCTGGCACATTCACCATAATCGGTGGTATCCTTGCGCGGGGTTAATCAAGCGTCGTGCCGCACCCCATCAAAAAACCACCAATCAAACTTCGCCCGAAGCCATGACGGTCAACCTTAAGGACCAAAGGAGCTACGTGAATCATCCGTTTTTGGAAACGTTGTTCGCTTATGATCGCTGGGCCACACGCTTCATCATCGAAACCTGCCTGGAGTTGACTCAAGAGGAATTTGAACGACCAGTGGGCCTTGGGCTGGGCAGTGTGGAGCGCACGGTCAATCACCTGGTTGGCACGCTGTTCTTTTTCACCGATCGGTTGACGCGGTGTGCCTCCCGTCCGCGCCTGGAGAAAGATGGGCGCACCAAGACAGCCGGCGAATTAAGGGCGTTATTCGAGCAGGCCGATCGGGAATTTGGCGAGGCCGTGAAACACGCGCTTGAGACACATGCCCTGACGGAAATTCTCAACTGGGCCGATACCGATGAGGAGCCGCTCGATCCCGAAGATCAAATCCCCTACTCACTCGCTTTCGCGCAGATGATCGATCATGGGATTCAACATCGCACGCAAGTGGCCGATATGTTGCAAACGCTGGGCAAAGGTCTGCCCATGGCGCTCAGTCCATTTGTGTGGGACGACGCACAGCGACAGTGAAGCCAGGTCTACTCATACTTCAATGCTTGCAGTGGGTTCAACGATGCCGCACGCAACGCCGGATATAAGCCGGAGATGATCCCGATGAAGATCGAGAACCCGATGGCAAAGAGCGGAAGCCAGGCCGGCGTGCTGACGGCAATACTGGGCGGCGCGCCGCCGTTGCGCGCCGCTTGACCGGCCAGAAACGCCATGCCAGCCACGTTCAACACCTGGCTGAACAACCAACCCGCTAGCACTCCACCCACTCCGCCGATCAGGCCGATGCCGCCGGCTTCACCCAGGAAGACCATCAACACGTCGCGGTTCGTCGCGCCCACAGCTTTCATCAAGCCAATCTCGCGGGTGCGTTCCAAAATTGCCATGGCCATGGTGTTGGCGATGCCGATGGCGGCCACCAGCAACGCGATCGCACCGACACCGCCGAAGATGATCTGCAACACGCTGAAGAAACCGTTGATGCCCTGCACAAACGATTGGGCAGTGTACGCTTGATAGCCCAGAGCCGTAATCGCGTCGTTGACGGCCAGGACTTTGTTGGGGTCCTTCACCTTTACGAGCGCCTGCTGATAACCGTCGCGGCTGCGATTCATGCGCCGGCCCAGGAGCCACTCGTTCAGTTGTTGCACTTGATCCGCCGGCAGATAAATGGCGTAGTCGTTCTCGTTGCGCGTTTCAGCCAGGACGGCGACGACGCGCACTTGCAACGTCTTGAGGATTTCAACCCCGTCCTGCGTATACTTGGACACGATCAGCTTGAGCGATTTTCCATACAGGTCGAGCGGTTCGTCAGGTGGACGCTGGCGGCGCGGATTGTAGAAGTTGTTGGCAATCTGCGACCCAACGATGATGGCGTTGCGTTCAAGTCTGACCTCACCTTCCGCCACCTTGAGTCCAAAGGCTTTGATGCCCTCTTCGGTCAGGCCTACGATCTCACCGCCGCCTTCCAGCTGCCCCGCCACCAGACGCGCGCCGCCTTGTAACCCCTCGCGCACCACCACGGCTTCCACTTCGGGCATGGCACGGATTTGCTCCAGCAGCTTGTCGTCGATGACTTTCATCGTGGGCGGTTGCGAGGGATCGCTGGGCGCGCCTGGCCCTTCTTTGCCGCCAATCATGCCGGGAAACACGCGGATGAGGGTCAGATCGCCGATGTCGCCCAACTGTTGATTAGCGTTCTGCTGCAAGCCGGTGGCCAGCGACACCAATACCACCACGGCGGCGGTACCGATCACCACCCCCACTGCCGTCAACGCTACGCGCGTCTTGCGGCGTCCCAAATTATCCAGGACTAATGCCAGCAGATCGAAGAAATTCATCTCACCCCTTGCCCATGGGCATCGGCCGCACCGGCACGGGTTGTTGTTGTTGTTCGCCCGGCTCGATCGGTTCAGTCGGCATCCCCGGTTCCAGCGGCGTGGAGGGTGGCCGCGCACTATCCAATCCCAGCAGGCCCAAGACCAGACGCAGCAACTGATCGCCAAGCGATTCTTCGGCCGGCGGTAAAACCACCGGGGCGCTGGGCTGTGTGGGATCGATCGGCGGTTCTTCCGGCTGAGGCTCGACATTCACCTCAAAGGTCTGCGTGATGATCTGCGGCCGATTGAAATCATCCAGGTAGTGAACCTGCACCACAAATGGCAACACCCCGGCTTCAGACGGAATGAGCACAGCATCCAAGGGGAATTGCCCGCCGGCTTCCAATTGGCCGATGAAGGTGCTGCCATTTTGCACGGTCACACTCAACGGGGTGACAATTTCCATCTTGCTCAACTGGGTCGTGGCTCGCCCAATATTGACGGTCTGCAAAGACACCGGCCAGGGTTGTCCGGCTATGGCCGGGCCAGGCTCGCGTGCGTAGCTGATCTCCACGATCGGCGGCACCAACACACGGAGGGTAATCACTTGATCGTCGGTGCGGCGCTGACCCTTGGGATCGTCATAGACCAGCGAGACCTTCACCGTGTAGGCGCCTGCCTTCGCCGTGCTGTTCACGATCAACTGTTGCTCAACTTCCAAGGTATCGGTTACCGTCACGCGTGGATAGAACTTCACATTGCTGGAACCCATGGGGCCAAAGGTGGCAAAGTCGCCGCCTGCCCCCGAAACGCCGCCGCTTGTGCCACCACTGCCGCTGCCAGAACTATCACCGCTGTTGCCTGAAGAAGAATCCGCCGAGGCCGCACCACCTAACACCACGGATAAACGTGTGGCATCACCGGTACCCACGTTCTGGACCTGGAAGCGCAGCTTAAACTCTGTGCCTGGAATCAACTCTTGTGGCGCGATGTTGTAGTTGCTGACGATCAACTGAGGCAGCTTAGGCACTGCAGTTGGAGCGGCTCGCCCGCTACCGCCGGGCATATTGATCGTGATCGATGGCGTTTCGTTGTAGCTGCCGCCGTTGCGATCGTTATAAGCGATCTTCAACTCGATTGGCTTGAGGCCGCCGCCAATCCCGCTTTTAGCTTGCATGTCTTGAATAAAGGTTATCGTCTCACCGATATGCACTTTGTTAACGGATTGTGTACCCGCATTACCCACCGGGATGAAATCGCCGGACGGCACGGTGAGCACGGTATTGAAGGCCGTATCATCCGCCACATTCTTGATGGCCACGATCAACTTGAACGGCTTGCCCGCCACGACCACAGCCGGATCGGTAGAATAAGCGGCAACCGTCAACAACGGCCGCACGTATTGGGCCGGTGGCGGAGGTTGGGGTACCTCGGTAGGTTCGGGAGGCGGAGGTGCCTCTTTGATGGTCAATTGAGTGGGGGCCGTCGCCGTGGCACCGTCTCCGTTGCGGACTTCCACGGTATACGTGCCCGGCTTCACCTCTGTCGGAACTAACGCCGTTAACGTCGTCGTGTTAACAAAGGTCGTCTGCAACACTCCGACGTTGACCAGGCGTACAACAGAGGCCGCCTCAAAACCGTCACCCAGCACAGTTAATGTGCCACCGCGATCGCGGCGGATCGACGTCGGTTCGATGCTGGCAATGACCGGAGTCGGACTCTGCAAGGGTGATTGAAAAGTCGTGCGTGCGGCCCGCGTCGGCAACGCGCCACCCAGCACACTTAGACCCAACAGACTCGCCAAAAGAAAACTTTTAATCCGTGACATGTTGCGTGTCATCCTTTTATTCAGGTAATTCGTCCGCCACGACGCGCCCATCCAGCAAATGAATGGTGCGTGAGGCATGTTTGGTGCCGCGTAGATCGTGGGTCACCATCAGCACGGTATGGCCCTGTTGATTCAGTTCGCCCAACAATGCCAGAATTTCGCGCCCGCTGTGGCTGTCCAGGTTGCCGGTCGGCTCATCGGCCAGAATGATCCGGGGTTTGTTGATCAGCGCACGCGCAATCGCGACACGCTGCTGTTGGCCGCCGGAAAGCTCGGTGGGACGATGCTGCATCCGATCGCCCAACCCAACGAGTCCCAGCAACTCGCGGGCGCGTTGGGTGCGTTGGCTGCGCGATACGCCGGCAAAGCGCAGTGGATAGGCCACGTTCTGCTCGGCGGTCAAGGAAGGGATCAGGTTGAACGACTGGAAGATGAAGCCGATTGTCTGGCGGCGATATTCGGCCAGGGCATTTTCATCCAGTTGCTCGATCTCGAACCCGGCGACGCGGATGGAACCCGCTGTTGATCGATCGAGGCCGCCCAACAAATACAGCAGCGTGCTCTTGCCTGAACCCGAGGGTCCCATGGCGGCGACAAATTCGCCCGCCTCAATGCTGAGATCGACGCCGGCCAACGCCCACACCGTCTGCCGCCCCACTTGATAGCCCTTCTTCAAACTAGAGACAACGATCAGTGCTTCGGCAGAGGCGGCTTCGCCATTAGATTGAGTCAGAGTTGAGTTTACCACCATAGTCGATTCGCTTGGCAGTTTGCCCACAATTTTCGGCACGTGAGCTATCCAGTTGGTTGCTAGAAGAAGGGAAAAGGTTGTGAGACGGTCAGGCCGCCTAACTGGGCCCCAATCACGTCAGGGAGAATGCGCAATCCCATAACGATGATCGCCGTGACCACAACAGCCAGGATGGCCTTACGCGTGTTGATGTTCGTGAAGAGCTTCACGCCCACCATGAGCAGCACCATTTCCCAGAGCCAGTACAACGTCACCCGGCTCAACAGCGCATGTGCAGCGACTGAACCATCGGGGGTCATTGGCGCAAATCCGCCCAGACCTTGTTCGGCGATGAGTTTACCGGTCGCTAACACGTACACGATCTGAACCACCAGCTGAAGAATGATCGGCACGCTGGCCCAGGCCACCAGATTGAGGATCCGCGTCATGCTGCCTCGTCCACCTTGCAGCGTCGAGAAGAGATGCAGCAATGCGGCTGTAATCCCCCACACGAGTACGGCACTGAGTACCGCTCCCGCGATCGGGAAAACATACTGAAACACCGGGCCTTTAGTGCCCTCCAGGGCCTGCTGCAATTGCGCGATTTGCTCCGGTGACATCCACTCCATATTGGGGTTATTGGGCAGTCCGCCTTGCTGCTCCAACTGCGTAATCTTGAGCGGCGCGTTGACGAGCACTTGCACGATGAGCAAACCCACGATCAGCAGCAGGGGCAGCTGCCAGATCGCATGCTCAGCGGCCTGCACGCGACGCAGTGTCGCGCGCGGCTGTGCCAGTATGCCCCACAGCCATTTG
>JAUQXC010000500.1 GCA_030834825.1 Thermoflexales bacterium | reverse complement strand
GTGAGTGGCGTTCCAGGTGGTCACGAGTTGTTGGCGCTCGGCGGTCGAGAGCAAGGCCGCTGCGGTGTAGGGCTGGTGGGGGTGCTCGGCCATCGCCGTCAAGGTTCGTGCGTAATACCCCCCCAACGCCGCCACTTGCGCTTCAGACAGCTCGGCCGTATTGTATTCCAGCGAGAGTTGCACTTGAGAGGAAATAGGCTCGAGGCTGAAATCGGCCAAGAGCGAGAGATTTGTCTCTTGCACGCCTTTGTTGTCTAGAATCTGGATTTCCTTTTCAAATTCGAGTATTCCCTGGTAGACATGGAAATGGACAAAGTTGAAAGCCGTCTCGAAGAGCGGTTGCCCGCCGTGCAGCTTCTGGATCTCAGCCAACGGATAGAGCCGGAAGGGCAATAACTCGCGTTCGGTGGCGAAAGTCGCTCGTATAAGCTCCATCCATGTAGCAGCCGACAATTGCAAGCGCAACGGCAAGGTGTTCAAAAACAATCCTAAGATGCGATCCCCGCCCGTCCCTTCCAGTCGCCCGTTGGACACCAAGCCAGTCACAATGTCAGATCGACTGCTGATCAAACTCAACACGCGAAGGTGCGCTGCGAGCAAAACGCTTGTCAGGGGAACGCCTGCCACTTGTGCCCGCTGTTTCAAGCCGGCAGAAACTTGTAGCGAGATCGGCACCCTATAGGCCAAGACGCGGTTGGTCTTCGCGTCGCGAAAGGCGAGAGGCAGTCGAGGCAGAGTGATTACGCTGCTGCCCTTGAGCTTTTCCAGCCAATAGCGTTGTTGCTCTTGATTTTTAACCGCATGGTGCTCGGCTGCCACAAAGTCTTGATAAGACGATCCTGGCATCGGTTGAGGTGCAGGTACGTTCTTACCCAGGTGTGACAGGTAGATCTGGAACAGCTCGGTCAACATCGAAGCGACACTCCACCCATCCAGAATCGCATGATGCTCGGTGAAACTCAGTTGGAATGTCTCAGCACTACGGCGATGGACGTGAAATCTTAAAAGAGGCGCCTGTGTCCAGTCAAATCTGTTCAACCTGTCTGCTTCGAGCCAGATCTCTATTTCAACTTCTTGTTCGGCAGGCGTGAGGTGTTGCACATCCTGCACCTTCAGCGGAATTTGCACAGTGTGCCTGACCAACTGCAGAGGCTGACTGAAATTGGTCAGATCAAAGAACGTTCGTAAAATCGGATGCCGCATGGCAAGTTCGTGAAGCGCCCGTCGTAGCTTCTGCTCGTCAAGAGGACCGCGTAGGTGGTAACTGCTGATATTCTGATAGAGAGAGGTATCGGGTCTAAAAACACTATGAAAGAGCATACCGGCTTGCAATTTGGTCAGCGGATAGGCGTTCTCAATGTCGGCAGACAACTTCGCCCGATCTTCTGCGGAAACCAAGCTGAAGGGTGCCAATACTTCGTGAGAGACTGCTTCGCTCGGAACCGTTCCGATCGCTCGTACTAGCGCTTCAATCGTTTGTAGCTGAAATAGCTGCGGTAGAGTGAAGCTCACTCCGCGTGCTCGCGCCTGTGCGAGTACCCGAATGCTCAGAATCGAATCCCCGCCCAATGCAAAGAAATTGTCCTGCACGCCGACTTGTTCTAACCCCAACACCTCCGCCCAGATCTCGGCCAAGGCCTGCTCTTCCTTCGTCCGCGGCGTCACGAAGGCTTCGGTGAGCATAGGGCGAACCGAGTCCGGTGCGGGCAGGGCTTGTCGATTGATCTTGCCGCTCGGCGTTAAAGGCCACGCTTCCAACATCACAAAGGCGGCTGGCACCATATGATCTGGCAAGCTCATCCGTAAGTGCTGTCGTAGTTCGCTCACCGTGGGCACGGCCTGGTCACGACAGACCAGATAGGCTACCAGTCGTTTATCCCGTGACTCTGACGAGCTGTCTTCCTGAACCGTCACTAATGCTTCTCGTACATCTGGGTGCTGGCTCAACACCGCTTCGATCTCGCCAAGCTCAATACGAAAACCCCGCACCTTGACCTGATGGTCAATTCGCCCTAGATATTCCAGATCGCCATTCGGCAGGTAGCGCACCAGGTCGCCCGTTACATAGAGGCGCTCACCCGCACGCCGGCTGAATGGATTGGGGATGAAGCGACTGGCGCTCAACCCGGCTTGATTTAGATACCCGCGGGCCAATCCGGCACCGCCGACATACAACTCGCCTGGCACGCCAATGGGTAGCAATTGTCGGGTGGCCGGATCCAGGACATAGAGTTCCAGATCAGGAATCGCGCCACCGATAACGCTTCCCGTATTAGCATCCACATCCACTTGGCGCACTGGCCGATAGGTGACGTGAACGGTGGTCTCTGTGATCCCATACATGTTGACCAACAGGGGACGCTGATCCCCATGCCGCGCAAACCAGGGGCGCAGACTATTTAGCTCTAATGCTTCGCCGCCGAAAATCACGTAACGCAATGCCAACGGCAGTGCTGTTGGGAGGCTCGCCTCCGCGTAGATCAACTGCCTGAAGGCCGAGGGAATCTGGCTCAAGACCGTGACCTGCTGTTCACTTAATAAGTGATGGAAAGATTCTGGAGAGCGACTGACCAGATAGGGCACGATAACCACTCGTCCGCCATAGCACAGCGCGCCCCACAATTCCCACACCGAAAAGTCGAAGGCATAGGAATGAAACAAGCTCCACACATCTTGGGCATCAAAGCGGAACCACTCCTCGGTGGCGGTAAATAAGCGCGCGACGTTTTGATGACAGACGACCACGCCCTTAGGCTGTCCGGTCGAACCCGAGGTGTAGATCACATAGGCCGGGTTCTGTGGAGTCACGCCACTCGCGGGGTTCGCGCAGGATGCGCAGGCGATCTGATCCCAGTCGGCATCCAGTAATACTTGTCGCGCCCCAGGCAACGTCAGGGAAGCTGTTAAGTGCTGTTGTGTCAAGAGTAAAGGCTGTGTGCCTGCTTGCGCCTGCGCCATGTCGCTCAAAATGAAGGCCAAGCGTTCTTGAGGATAACTCGGGTCGAGAGGTACATAGGCGCCACCTGCTTTGAGGATCCCCAGCAGACCGAGCACCATCATCGGACCGCGGTCAAGGCAGAGACCAACTAGCACTTCAGGACCGACACCGCGTTGTTGCAGGTAGTGTGCCAGTTGGTTGGCGCGATGGTTAAGTTCGGCGTAGGTTACCGTCTTTTCCTCAAACACGACGGCCGTGGCATCGGGTGTCTGTTGCACCTGCGCCTCAAACCAGTGATGAACGCATTGATCTTGAAGATAATCGCGCGCGGACGTATTCCACTCAGACAAAATCTGGTGCTGCTCAGCCTGCGTTAAGAGCGGCAGGTCTCCCAGACGCCCGTCACTGCAAGTGAGCAGGCCTTCCAGCAAAGTCTGCAAATGACCTAACAGGCGCGTTATCGTTAAAGCATTGAAGCGTTCACCATCATACGCGAGCTGGAGCAGTAACTCTGGACCCGGTCTTACCACGAGCGTGAGGGGGTAGTTTGTCTTGGTAAAAAGATGAACATCCGCAACCTGCAAGCCCCCGTTTTGTCTGTGCGTGGACTGTTCCATGGGCAGATTCTCAAAGACAACGATGCTCTCAAAGAGAGGCGTGCCGTGTGGCACCTCACTCCAATTTTGGATCTGACTCAGGGGGCAGAACTCGTATTGACGTATCTCTGCGAGTTCAGTTTGTAAGCCTTTCAACCAAGGCAGGAGAGTATCGTGGGGCGACATGCGTACCCGTACGGGCAGGGTGTTAATAAAGAGTCCCACCATGGTTTCCACGCCGGCTAATGAAGCAGGGCGCCCGGAGACCGTTGTGCCATAGACCACGTCTCTACCGCCCCCGTACCGGTTCAATAATAAAGCCCACGCACCTTGTACCAAGGTATTTAAAGTCAGCCGGTTTTTCTGGGCCCAATTTTGAAGTTGCGCTGTGGTCGCTGTCGTTAATCCGATTTGCTGTTCAGCGTAACCATCCAGCGGCTTCGCTCCGTGGGGAACGAGGGGTTTATCGTTAATGAGAGATGTGGGAGTTGCAAAGCCAGCAAGCCTTCGTCGCCAGAAGGTCTCAGCCTGAGCTACGTCCTGTTGCTTGAGCCACAGAATATAATCACGATAAGGACGCGACTTAGCGATCGGAATGGGCTGTCCGCGACAGATGGCTTCATAATAAGTCAGGGCCTCATTCAACACGAGAGGCGAAGACCAGCCATCCATCAACAAGTGGTGACTGCTCCAGACAAACTGATAGTAGCCAGCGGCACATTGAATGAGGGTTAGCCGCAGCAAAGGGCCCTTGGCCAAATCGAAGCTCTTTGCTCGATCGGAACTGATAAAGTTCTCCAAGTGTTCCTGTTGTTCGGTAAGGGATAATTCTCGCCAATCTAAATCTAGCCAGGGTAAGGTGATCTGTGCGTGTACCACTTGGCGTGGTTCTTTCAGTCCCTCCCACACGAAAACCGTCCGCAGCACGGGATGACGGCTGATAACCGTCTGACAGGCCTGCTTGAACGCAGAAACATTCAGATCGCCAGCTAAGACGCATCTGAGCTGCCCGACATAGACTCCGGATTCTGGCGCATAGAGCGTATGAAAAAGCATGCCGGTTTGCATGGGGGACAGGGGGTAGATCGCCTCAATGCCTGTGTGACTCATCTGTATTTATTCCTCACCATTTAGCTGCGCCATAATGTAATCAAGATCGGCCTGCTCTAGCCCGGCTTCTGGGAAATCAGATGGCGTATAGCGACCTGTTTCCGACGAAGTACAATGGGTGATGAGCTGCAACAGGGCTTCTCGATAATCCTTAGCTACATGCTCGATTGTGCTGCGCTGGTGCAGGTTTTCACTGTAGCGTAGCCTTATTTCTAGCTGTTCTGCAATCACCCAGGCATCAACGTTCAACACATGGGCGCGTTTTTCTGTCGGGCTGCAAGTTAGTTCAAGTGACTTAGGTGTCAGTTGAAAAAGCGCCGTTTCGGTTGAGCGCCAGTGGAAAGGCTCTAAATAGTGGAAACCGACTTCCGCTTGCGGCAAAGAGCGTAGCTCCTCCATCACTCGAGCGTTTCCCGAAAGATACCGCAGCAAGCCAAAGCTAAGGCCAGGTTGAGGCAGCTGGCGCAATTGCTCCTTCACCGATCTAAGGGTCTCGCCAGGCTGGGAAGACACTTCCGTTAGATCCAGGCGGAGAGGAACTCGGGTCGTAAACCACCCTACGGTATGCGACAAAATCACCTCTTCCGGGAATAACTCCTCTTCGCGCCCAGGAATCTCGAGATCGAGAAGCAAATAACGCTTCCCGGTCCAACCTTCAAAGGCCTGGAGCAGAGCCGTTAACAAGATGTCAGTGAGCTGGGTATGATACGCTTGAGGGGCCTCGTGTAATAGCAAGCGGGTCGTTTCGCGATCAAGCGACACGACTACCTCACGCTCCGATGATAGCGTGTTTGTTCCGCCGAATTTATCTAGCGGGAGACTGTAATTCTCATTTCGCAAATGAGATAACCAATACCCTTTTTCGGATTCAAGGGCTCCCGATTGTGCATAGGTGTTTAATCGTACCGCCCATTCTCTAAAGGAAGTGGTTTGGGTTAGCCGCCGCGGTTGCCCGGCATTCAAGCGCTCATACAAAGCCTGCATATCTTCTAGCAAGATCCGCCAAGAGAATTCATCTACAACTAATTGGTGAACGATTATCAACAAACGGTTCGATTGATCTCGCCCTGGATCGAATAGGGCGACGCGAATGAGCGGACCCACTGTCAGGTCAAGACTCGTCTGCAATTCCGTTACAGTGACTTTAATCGCGTGGTCGCACATTTCGTGCAGCAGTTGTGTCAGGTCAATGTAAGTACAAGGAGTATCTTCACTCATCGCCGCCTGGGTCTGATGCCAGCCCGATTCATCACGCGTGAAGCGCAACCGCAACGCAGCGTGATGCCATAACACGGCTCGCACGATATCCTCTAACTGAGCCGGCTTTAGAGCTGCCTTCACTTCAAGCCAGACGGATTGACTGCGCCGGTGGGGATCAACTAAATCCTGCTCAAAGAACCGATGTTGGATCGGTGTGAGTGGCACTGGCCCCGTGACGAATCCTTGTTCCACCTTTACCTTTTGACCTTGGTCCGCAATGGCTGCCAATTCGGCAATCGTTTGATAGTGGAAGAGATGCTTGGGTACAAGTCCCAGACCTGCTCGGTTAGCCCGGGCAATGATCTGGATGCTTTGAATCGAGTCCCCGCCCAATTCGAAAAAATTATCGTGAATGCCGATCGGTCTCACTTTGAGTACTTGAGACAAAATCTCCGCCAGTGTACTTTCCGCCCAAGTGCGCGGCGCCACATAGGTCTCCTGCGCGGCCGA
>JAUQXC010000499.1 GCA_030834825.1 Thermoflexales bacterium | reverse complement strand
GTGAGCCGCCGGCACATCAAGTTCAATGTTTGTCTGATCTGTTCGGCTGCCTGCCGATAGTGGGTCGAGTCTGATTCTCCGAAAATGCCATTGTGCATGAGACCAAGAAATAGAGCCGGCGCGCTTCGCGCCTGCCACAGAAACGCACCCCACATCATCGGGACAAAGATCAGTAACCAGACAACGAAGAAGCCCAGGTTGCCCACATGTAGAATCCTGTTGCCGGAACCTTGATACTCAACACTGGCGATATTCCCAACGACCAGGAAGGCGAGGCCTGACAGCAGCGAGAGGCCTAGAATGATTTTTAGGTTGGTCAACTTCCGCTTTAAGCACAGCCAGCGGAGTAACGGATCGCCGCTGATGATTTCTTGATCGGAAATTTTCACGTGACTCATAGTCGCCTCTCGTGTTCCTAATCATCGGTCAAGCATCGCAGACATGAGCAGATGCGGGAGGGGCCAGGCGGAGTAAAGTGTTAGGCCTGTGCCTGCTGCGACTTCCAGCGCTTCATTTCTTCTTCGATGAAATGCTGCACCAGATCGGTGTACATCTTCTCGATGGCGTCCGGGCTGATGCCCTCGGCCTCCGCCCATTCGCGCCGCCGGGCCAGCATGGCGATCTGGCGTTCCGGAGCACGCACAGACGTTTCCGAGGTCTTGAACCTGGCCGCCGCCAAGACATATTTGAAACGTTTACCAAGGATGGCAATGACGGCCCGATCGAGATAATCAATTTCGCTGCGAACGTCTTCCAGATTAGTGCATGCTTCGGGTGCCAAGCGATTGACGATTTCCATAAGTACCTCAGGTAGATAAAAGATCTTCAGGACCGCCTCTTCCAATGGTAGTCAAGGCTTAGCCCCATCAAAACAAAGCGTTGTACGCATCCACCATACCACGCAAGTGAAAGAGCTGCTCTCGTAGCGATTCTCGTTCACGGATGTATTCCAGGGTAACCACTTGTGGCCGTGTTTGTTCAAGAATAAATTCGAGTAATGCATAGTCGGCTTCTTGTAGAGGCTCATGCGCATCGACAAGCCGACCAGCGCGCACGCGTGGCCCACTGACGTGCACTTGCACCACGCGCTCCAGCGGCAAACCGCTCAAATAATCATAGACATCTACTCTCAGCCGTGCGGCTGAGACACGAGCATGACCAGTGTCTAACAGGAAGCCACACTCGGCTCCTTCAAGCACCTGGACGATTCGTTCAGTTTGCACTTCAAAATCATAACCAGCAAAGGGTAGCGGCTCTATGTTTTCCAGAATCACAGGCACGTGGATAGCACGGGCTAACCTTTTCACTTGTCGGATGAACCGTTGTGTGGCTCGTTCGGGATTAGGGAGGGGCATTCGCCATCCGCGCCGCAACATCAGCCAAACCATGCCCGGCAACCACAGGGTGATATGCATAGAAGCCCAGGGACTTTTTGTGCAATTTAGGTAAGCGGCTATTCTTGAAAC
>JAUQXC010000498.1 GCA_030834825.1 Thermoflexales bacterium | reverse complement strand
CACCTGGCTCGCAACTTGCGCTGCAGCTATTTTAAGCGGCCGATAGGGAAAGACGCAGAGGGCAACGTTGTTCTCGATGGTACAGCGCCACGTCTTCTCTTTCCCCAGCAATTGATCCACTGCCGGATCAGTCATGATTTGATTCCGCAGCGTTGCTACGTTATCTACAGGCAAATAACGTACCAAAACGCCGACTCCGACACTAGTCCTTTCCTTCTCAGTACTCGGCTGAACTAAAGTCACATATTTCTTGTACTCGCCAAGCAGACGCTGGCGGAACGGATCACTCGACTCAGGGTTGGGTAAATACTTTAGACCAAGCAGTCGAGCCAACTCGCGCCAGTACTGATAAGCAGCAATGCCTGTTCGAATCAACTTATCTCGTTCGCATTTCTTGCAGCTATCTTCCCGCGCCAGATAAGGCGTACCATCAACAAATAACAGGTAACGATATTGAAACCCATTCGAGGCGACATGTACTTCACAGTAATGTTGACCTATCTCAAAAGTGTGTTGCGAGCCGACATCGATGAAGTGTCGACTACGTGCAACCATTTGACCATCCAGCCAAATCTCGTGTTTGCTTGTCCATAGTCCATGATTCAATTGAATGAGATGGGAGTGTTCATCCAGCACAACTTCCCATGTTCGCTTGGGCATCTTCTATCCAATCCGCGTAAATCTGTGTTATCCGTGTCCTAATCTTTCTTTCCACGCTTCCACCATGCCTTACGCTTGGCGGGCGGTTCATCTTCCGGCACGGCGATCAACGGCGCGGCAACCGTCGACCGACCCGCCACCGGCTTGATCAACAGGCCATCTTCTTTTAGTTCCAATGTCACCCGATCGCCGATCCCGGCTCGTTCGGTGAGATCGTGTGGCAGTTGCAGATGTCCGCCCTCGTCAACGACGAGATATTCTTCAAAGATGTGCTGCGGGTGTGACGCTGTGATCCCCGCCGTCAAGGCCGAGGCCACATCGTCTTCACGGCGGATCGTCTCGCTGCTGATGCGACCGTCGCGGATGGTCACCACGCGATTAACGGCGCGCGCGATGTGCGGATCGTGGGTGACGATGATGGTCGTCAAGCCATAGCGCCGGTTCATTTGCTGCAACAGCTCCAGAATTTGCTGTGCGGTAGCGGAATCCAGCTCGCCCGTCGGTTCGTCGGCCAGTAGCAGATCAGGTTGATTCGCCATCGCCACCGCAATCGCCACGCGCTGCTGCTGCCCACCGGACAACTGCACCAAGCGGTGATCACGGCGATCCCACAAACCGACCGCTTCCAGCAGTTCGCGCGAACGGGCGCGCTTCTGCTTGCCGCTCAGATTCGCGACCGTCATCGGCAATTCGACGTTGGCCTGCGCCGACAGATAAGGCACCAGGTTGCGCGCCACCTGCTGCCATACAAAGCCGACCTTCGTGCGCCGGTAACGATCGAGTTCATGATCCGACATCTTCAGCAAATCCTGGCCGCTCACCATCACCCGCCCGGCCGAAGGTCGATCGAGTCCGCCGAGCACGTTGAGCAGCGATGACTTGCCTGATCCCGATGCGCCGACGATGCCCATCAATTCGCCCGGCTCGACGGTCAGATCGAGTCCCTGCAAGGCCACCACTTCGATCTCGGTGACCTTGTAGATCTTCACTAGGTTTTCGCAGACGATCAGTGGTTCAGTCATAGATGGTTTCTGTGAGACCTCCCTCACCCCGGCCCTCTTCCTGATAGGGAGAGGGTGGCGCATAGCGCCGGGTGAGGGTCGTTATTGTCCAACTACCACTTGCCCTTCCTGTACACCTTCCAGCACTTCCACACGATCCTCGCCTTTGATGCCCAACTTCACATCAACGCGACGCTGGGCCGCGCCATCTTGGATCACGACGAAGTCACGACCCTGGAAGGTGCGAATCGCCGCCGGAGGCAACCACAGCGCGTTGTCTTTCTGCTCCAGCGTGATGAGGACCGTTGCCAGTTCGCCCAGCTCCAGTGTGACGTTCTTGTCTTGCAGCGCCACATGCACGGCCTTGTCATCGTTGTTGGTCGAGTCACTGCCACCGATGAACGGTAGCTGCCGCACGAAGCCGATCAGATCCTGCTCGGGCCGGTTGCGCATTCGAATGGTGGCCGGCATCTCGACGCTGAGTTCGGCCACATCGCTGGCTTCCAGATTGGCCGTGATCTCCAGCGCCCCCGGATCGCCTACGACGATGGCCGTTTTAAACGCCTCCACCGAGTTGCCAGGACTGATGTTCAAAGCCAGGACTTCGCCCTCGAACGGCGCGCTGATGCTGGCCGCCGCGATCTTATCTGCGATCTTCTTCACTTCAAGTTTGGCCTGCTCCACCTCAAGTGGCGTGCCGCCTTCTTCTTTGATCTGCGCCACCTTGCGCTCGGCTTGCGCCACATCCTGCTTGAGCAAAGCGATGTCGTAGGCATAGGTCCTCTGACTGGCGAGCGCCTGCTCGTATTCGGCCTGCGCCACCGTCAAATTGCGCTCGGCTTCGACAAAGCTCTTCCGGTAGCTTTCAGTCACCTGGTCGGGATCCCACGGTCGGTTCTTCGCCTTGTCGTATTCATCATACGCATACTTACGCAGATCCTGCGCGTTTTCCAATGCCACCTGCTTGGCCACCACGGTGGCTTTCGCATCTTCTGCCAATTTCTTCTGTAGTTGCAGGCGTGCTTTTTCCAATTCGGTTTCGGCATCGGCCAGGGAGGTGTTGCTGGTGCGCTCGGCCTCTTTCAACTTGAGCTGTGCCTCGGCCAGTTGATTTTCCAAGTCGCCGATTTCCAGATCGGCCAGCAGGTCGCCGGTCTTGACCTGATCGTTGCGCTCCACCTGCACGTTGCGCACAAAGCCATCAGCGCGGAAGAATAAATCCTGCTGCTTCACGGGACCCACGCGGCCTGTGAACTCCAGCGACTTCGTCACCGGCCCGCGCTGCACCACATACGTGGGCTTCTCCGCCACGACGGGTGTGGGCAGCGGCGTCGGCGTCGGCTCGGCTTCGGATGCGCCACTACTGCACGCGGTGAGAATGAGCAGCAACCAGAAAGTGCTGGAAAGAGAAATTGCCTTGATCATTCGCATCAACACAGACATGGTGTATCTCCACTGATTGGTAATTCGAACTTCACGATCGCCCGGATATAAATATCCGGGCTACTTCACTACGCCGGATCAATCCGACTAGCCCGATTCACGAGAGCGCTGCATCGCATGTGTCGGGCGCTGCAACATAGCCCGGCGATTGATCGCCGGGCGGGCGTATCTCAATCTTTGGGCTGTGACGTTTCCTTGCTGGTATTACGGCGTCGTAATGCCGGCGGCGAAGCAGCGCCCACATAGAGCACGCTGGTAGCCAGCGTCATTCTTGCGATGAAATCGCACAACTGGCCTAGTTCCAGATGATCTCCTCGCACACCAAAGACAGATCCTTCTTGTTTCACGCCCGTCCAGACATGAATATCCGGGCTACTCAACGGCGCCCGCTCCGCATCAATCCGGCTGTCCCACGCTGGCGGTCTGTCCTGCCGGAGCGCAGCGTTCCAAATAGTCAACTAACGCCGCCTTATCTTTCACTGCGACTTTTATCGCAAAGCGATCACGCCACGGCAAGCCGCCTTGGGCTTGCACATACAACACAGGCGCCCCATCTGGCGCGGTATCGAGTTGGCAAACTGTGACCTGCTCCCAATCGATTTTGCCGGTTGGCGTATAGACACCTTCTTCGGTCAAATAGTAATTGCGCACACTGCGCGCAGCGACATACACACCACTCAACACGTAAACAACTATCACTGGCAAGGCCCCGG
>JAUQXC010000497.1 GCA_030834825.1 Thermoflexales bacterium | reverse complement strand
AGCCCAACACGTCGCGATAGAATTCGAGCGAACGATCGAGGTTGGACACCGTCAGGGCTACGTGTCCCAGAGTCATCTTGGGATCGATGGAATGGTTGGACATTGGGTTACTCTTTCGCCGTACCGGGTCATTCCCGCATGCTCGCTCTTGCGTGCCGCCAGGCGCCCCAACAGGGGCCTGGGTACGGCATCGGCGGGAATCCAGAACCTTTGCTGACAACACATGCCTATTGATGCACTGGATGCCCGATAACAACACTCGGGCATGACAAAAGCATAACGCAGCAGCGTGAACGAAACCATAAACACCACGTTGCTTGCATCCTGCCTCTTGCTAACCGCCCTTCACGTATTTGTCAAAGAATTCGATTGTTCGGCGCATCACCGTGCCCCAGTTGTTCAATAGATTGTGGTTATCGCCGTTGTACAGGTAGTACTCCACCGTTCTCCCAGCGGCCTGCATGGCCTGATCGAGGCTCTCTGAAAACTCGATCGGCACGTCGGCGTCGTTGGTGCCGTGATGCAGTTGCAGTGGGCCGGAGATGTCGGCGACATACGCAATCGGCGAGATGGACGCCCAGAACTCGGGATTCTCTTCCGGCGAGCCATACGTCTCCACCAGCTCTTGTCGCCAACGGCGCGCCTGCTGCGGCACGGTGGCGGGAATGGGCCGCCGCCAGTTGTTGAGCAAATCGGGATACGAGGCTACGACGCCAGCCCAGATCACACCGGCCTTGATGTCGTTGGTCGTGACCATCGAACGCAGGGTGAGATGTCCGCCCATCGAATGGCCGAACATGCCCAGGCGGTTCGGATCGACTTGGGGCAGGGACTTCACCGCAGCGACCGCGTTCAGCACGTCGATGGTGTAATTGGGCGACCCATAACCGCCGCGTGGTTCACCCTCTGAATCGTCGTGACCGCGATAGTCGGGTTTGAAGACCACGTAACCGCTGCGGGCCAGCGATCGGACATGCGAGCTGTAGCTGTCCGTCGTGCTGTAGATACTCGCTGGAATATAGCCATGATTGAAGATGATGGCCGGCCAACCCGTGGACGGTTCTGCGCCGGTGGGGATCGTCAACAGCCCATAGTTTTTGTTGTCGTCCGATTGATACGCGGCGACGTATTGTTTGTAGTTAGGCCCCGGCGCCAACTCTCGCTCGATCGTCAGCTCACTGCCTGGATAGCTTTGCTGCCGCATCCACGCCACATTCAACGGATTCAACGTGGGTGTGGGCGTCGGCGTCCGGGTGGGCGTAGAGGTAGCCGTCGGTGTGTGGGTTGGCGCCGGGGTGGGTGTTGAGGTGGGGTGTGTCGTCGGCGTCGCCGTGGCTTGCGCGATGTTCGTGATGTCGGGCGGCGTAGGATTGCTGCACGCGGCCAGCCCGAGCAGCACAAAACCGATCACGCCCCCGCGCGTGATGAAATGTTGCATGTCTCTCCCTTACCCTTCACTAACTGCCGAGTAGATCTCTTTCAAAAAGCGACTGGGTCGTGTCTTTAACAAACGGGTCTGTTTGAAGCCGCAGTGCTGCGCCAGTTCTTCCCACCTCGGATAAGAAATCGGGAAGGGCACGGCGCTGTTGCCCTGTTCGATATTGTACTCAACGATGATGAAGCGTCCCGGCGGACGCAGGTAACTCTTCAGTAACTGGACGACGGGTTCCGGCCGCCGGTGAAAGTGCAGCGCGTTTGCCATGACGATGACGTCGAGCGCAGGTAAATCCATCGGCTGCGTGAAGTCCGCCACGCGATAGTGCACTATCGTGTCGGGAAACTGCTCGCGCAGCGAGCGCGCTTGCTGGGCAAGTGCGGATCGATCCTGCTCGATCGAATAGATCACGCCCGCCGGTCCGATGAGATCGGCCAACGCCAGCGTGAACGCGCCTGTGCCCGAGCCGAAGTCGGCCCACACCCCACCGGGTTGATCAATACCAGCGCGCAGCAGCGCCACATGATCAGAGTGATTCATGCCCGACCGCCGGTTCACTGGCGTGCGGCGCTGCCCAGGTGCGCAGACCGCTCCGGAACGTCAACATCAAGCCGGCGCTGAAGATCAAGGCCAGGCCGCAGAGCAGCATCGCCGTGGCGATGCCCACGGCCTGGGCGACTACGCCGATGACGGCCGCCGAGATCGGTTGAATGCCAAAGCTGACAATGATATAGGCCGCCAACAAACGCCCGCGCATCAGCGGGGGCGCCATCACTTGCAGCAAGCCGTTGGCCGTGGTCAGGACGGCCGGCACGCCCCACGATCCTAAAAAGATTAACAACATCGAGAGCGGAATCGATCGGGACTGCGACGCCAGCGTCCACCACAGGCCGGACCAGATCACACCCATGCCCATCATCAAGCCGGTCCGCCGGGCGCGCTGGGCTAATGGCGCCACGATCGTCGCGCCGATCAAGGCCCCAGCGCCCGACGAGGCCAGTAACAGCCCCAGCGTTTGGGCATCGCCGTGCAAGACATCGTCCGCCAGTGCGGGAAAGAAGTTCAATAGCGTAATGCCAAAGAACACCACGAGTACGGCGTATAAGATGATGTCTTGAATGCGCCGTTGACTCTTGATAAAGCGCAAGCCATCGATGACGGCCTGCACCGGGTTGCCGGTGTGCGGCGAACGCTGTTGCTGGGTGCGCACGATGAAGAGACTGACGAGGACGGCGATAAAGCTCAAGCCATTGAGCAGGAAGGCGATGGCGACGCCGATCGAGTCGATGACGAAGCCCGCCAGGGCGGGTCCCAGCATGCGTGCGACCTGGACGATCATTGCATTGACGACGACGGCCTTGCGGACTTCGCCCATGCCGGATAAATCGCCGAGGAAGGCCTGTTGTGCCGGGAAGTCGAACGCCATAACACAACCCAATAAGAAGCTCAACGCATAAACGTGCCACAATTGCACGACGCCCGTGGCGACCAATGCTGCCAGGATGAAAGCCAGAATCATGGCGGATATCTGAGAGCCGATCAGAATCTTGCGCCGATCGAGCCGATCGACCCACACGCCTGCAAACAGCCCGAACAGCAGCAGCGGCAGTGTGCCCAACATCGACGCAACACCCAGCGCTACTTTGGACTCGGTCAGTTTCCACACTAACCAGCCCTGCGCCGTGATCTGCATCCAGGTGCCCAACAGGGAAATAACCTGCCCGCTTAAGTAAGTGCGCAGATTGGGTAGGCGCAGTGGGGTGAAACTGTCACGCAGTGTATGGAGGATAGTGGTCATGGGGTCCGCAACCAGAAACCGGGTTTCTCGATTTGTCCAATTGTACTGCCAAATGGGAGAAACCCGGTTTCTCTAGAGTGCGTCCGGGAAGATTTATGGTGCGGGCAGGGCGACGAAGTTGATGAACAACTTTGCCTTATCCTCAGTCTGCAACATGGCCAGCCTGATCGGCCCCGCGCCAAAGTCCGACAGAAGAATTTCCGTGGTGGCCGTGCCGCTGAGTTGATTCTCCCCGGTCTTCAGCGTCACGTCAAACGTCACCGGCTTGGTGGTCTCCTTCACGGTGAGCTCGCCGGTGACCTTAAAGGTCAGTTCATCACCGGGCTGGGCGCTGGCCGGCAGGCCTTCGATCTTCGTCGGCTTGAAGGTCGCTTCTGGATAGCGCGCCGACTCCAGGCCGTTGTTGCGAATGTAGTTGTCGCGGCGGCCTTCATCGGATGTGAGCTGGCTGATGTCGATGACCAAGGTGCCCAGCTGGCTGTTAGCCGGCTGCGCGAAATCCACCAGCACGTCACCGGCGATGGCGCTGGTACGACCGATGGCGGTGGCGAAGCGGTTGTCCTGGAAGAAGGTTTCACCTACTTCGTAGCCGGCCTCTGATTGAGCGGCATCAATGCGATAGCGTGTGGCCGAACCGGCAGCCGCACCCGGTGCCGCGGCAGGCGCTTGCGTTGCGGCGACGGTGGCTGCGGGCGCCGGCGTGGCTGCCTGGGTCGGTGCTGGTGTTGGAGCGGCGAGGGTGGGCGCGACCGGCAGGGCACTGCTGACGGCCGTCGGTGCAAAGATCGTGCGATCGAGGACGAACAGGCCCCCGCCTGCGACCACGGCAATCACGACGACGATGGGTAGAATCTTCTTTAACATAGTCTCCTCCTTGAAATTGGCTATAAACACAAGCACTCTGGCCGAGCGCCGAGTGCTTGTCTCACGAGTGAGTGTGAACGCTAACTGCTAATGCGTTTCAGTGTACGGCAGTCGCGTCAACAGCAGCGTAAACACTTGAATTGATTTTGCCGTAGAAAAATGAGAGGAGGCTGAGAGTTTAAGAGTGTGCCTCGTCCTTCTTTTCTTAATGAGAGTATCCGCGGCGTGAAGTGGGTCGTTGATGGCCGCATGACATGGCAATTTGGCAGAGGGCGTGGACCCGAAAGAAATCATCCAGCCTTTTTACGGTGTAAGGTTGACGGGCCTGGGCAGGTCAGGATTCTCTTGACGAAGTTGCTCGAAGAAAAGGATGGCTTTCTGTTTAGCTTCAATGGACTTCTTGTCGCTCCATTGCCCTGTTGGCCACGATTCATGGGTCTCAAAGTTAATGATAATGGATAAGTCCCTGTCGTAATAAACCGTCGAATCGTAGATTTCGACCAATGACCGATCGTTGGCGTACGCGATCTTGAAGGTGAATTCTTCAATGCCATTAAACCAGTCTACGAATGTCCTGGGAATAACCACGTTACCGGCTTCGTGTGCTTCGTAGTAAATACCCCGATTGATTTCCCAACATGAATCGGCGTAAATTATGATGAAGCGCTCATTGTCTGCGTCCACCTTCGCAATTTCAGTGTATCGCTGCAAGTCGCATGATAAGAAAAGCGCTGCACCCATACAAAACGGTAATACTATCCAGCATGCTAAGCCGATCACTGGAATTGCCAGGGCAATTAGCACAGCGCGTCTCAGTTTCATAACACTCTCTCCAAATCAATAAGAGGCAAGTTTGCTCGGAGATCAATCTCTACCACATGAATGGCCTTCACTGCCACTCATAACCCCTAGAACTGGCATCCCGATGCCAGTTCTGCCGAGGCATAGGGATGCCCCGGCTACCGCGTTTTCAAGTTTGCCTCTTTCTCCACTCGCTGCACCTCTTCCAACAAGCACCTACATCCACTGCTCTCAGCCACGGCTTTCACTTCGTTCAACGCCGCGTGGGCTTCGGCAGACGGCCGCACGGAGACGATGTGCGCAGTGAGGTCCGCCAGGTCGGCGTGAGGTACTGGTTACCCGTCAATCGCAAACAGCTTGACTTCCTCATCATCATCGGGGAGTTGAAACATCTTCTCAAAGGTGAAGCCTAGCTTTTCAAGCAAATTGGCTGATCGATCATTGTCGGGCGAGGTGATCGCCACAATCCGTTTGAGGCCCAACACGCTTTGGCCATAGGCCAGCACCACCGCAGCGGATTCGTAGGCGTAGCCTTGCGCTCGATACTCCGGTAGAAAAGCGAAGCCCAGATCCACATCTTCCAGAGCATCGCGCTTGATCAGGCCGCAGATCCCCAGTGGCAGGCCGTCGCGCTTGCGCTCGACGAGATACAACCCGAAACCCAGACGCGCATACATCGCCACCGGCCCCTGCGAAATATAATCACGGGCAGCGGCCAGAGTGTGTACCCCGCGATCACCAATGAACCGCAACCATAAAGGATCGTTCACCAATTTCAGGATGAACGCGGCATCGTCAACCGACAGCTTGCGAAGAATAAGGCGATCGGTTTCAAGAATTTTTTCCATCCAGCACCCTCTGTTCCAATTGCTCAATCTCCTCCAGCAGTCGTTTCCGTCCGCCGCTTTCGGCCAGCGCGCGGGCCTCGGCCAGCTGGACCTGTGCGGCGGCAGGGGGTAACAGCGGCGCCAACCAGACGCGAATCTGCGCGGTCAGGTGCGGCAGACCCAGCGCTTCCGCCTTGGCTAACGCGGTGGATAAGCGATGAATTGCCAAGGCTGTTTCACCGCGCTGTTGCGCCACACGCCCCAAGTTGGCCGTCAGCCCAGCCAGGCGTTCGGGCATCGCCAACCGTTCGGCCAGCGCAAGTCCATCCCTGAAGTATTTTTCGGCAGCGGCGAGATCGTGTTCCAACTCGATCTCACCCAGCGTGGACAGCAGGAACGGTTGCATGCCTAACACCCCTTGCTCTTGGGCCAGCTGCCATCCCTGTCGCGCGTACTCGACGGCCAGGGGATCGTGTTGCAAGTGCAGGTGATAGGCCAGGTTGTTGTAACCCAATACGTGAAACAGCAGCGCGTCCTGCCCGGCCTGTGCGCTCACGGTGATCGTCTCGCGATAGAGGCTGACGGCCTCGTTGAGATCGCCGCGTTGCGCAGCCACGCTGCCCAGCTCAAAAACGATCTGTGCCAGACGGGCGGCGTCCGGCTGCTGGGCGGGTTGGTGCAGCAACGTTTTAGCGCGCCGCAAGTGCTCGGCCGCCCCGATCAGATCTGCGCCCTCCACGGATAAGGTCGTGCCCCACTGCATCTCCGCACTGACGATCATTTCTGGCCGTCCGGCCTCACGAACCTGTTTCATCAGCTCGATCGCTTCGGCGTAACGTGCTTGAGTCAACAACGACTGCGCCAGAGCCAGCCGCACCTGATCGGCTTCCAGGCCAGCGGGATCGCACAACTTCAGTGCAGCACGATAGGTCTCGCTCGCCAGTAACGATTCACCGGCACGCAGCTGGGCCAGGCCCAATTCCATCAAGATTGCCGCGCGCTCGGCATCAGGTAGATCGGCTGCCAAGGCTTGATCGTAAAACCCGACCGCTTCGCGCCAGGCCGCGACCTGGACGGCTAACTGCGCGGCCCGCAAGGCATACGGTGCGGCCCGCCGCACATCACCCCCTTCGCGAAAGTGCCCGGCTACATTGCCGGCGATTTGGTCGAGGTCGCGTTTGCCGTAGATCGCCTCCAGGGCCTCGGCCACGCGGCGATGCAGCAAGCGGTGGCGCGGCTCGCCCGTTTCACGATAGGCCACTTCCATTGTCAAGGAATGATCGAAGGCGTAGTGCAGTCCGTCCGAGCCCTGTGGTTCGATCAGCCGCGCGGCGCGCAGTTCGTCCAATGCATCCAGCGCTGCATTTTCCGAAAGAGCCGCCGCCCGTGCGACAACTTCGAACTCAAATACACGCCCCATCGCTACACCCGCGTCGAGGATGCGGCGCGCGGGATCAGACAGCTGCGCCAGGCGCGCTTGAATAAGACTGTAAATGTTGGGCGGCACGCTGGGTGATGCCGACAACGCGTTGAGGTTGACCGTGCCGTTGTCTTGCAAGAGGCCGCTTTCGCGCGCGTGCGAGATGAGCTCGCTCAAAATGTAAGGATTGCCTTCAGACTGGTGCTGGAGCCAGTCGGCCAGCGGATAAGTGAACGCGGGGCTGATCTGCCGGGCCAGCGCCGCGGTTTCAGAGGCCGACAAGCGATCGAGTGCGATGCGCTGCAAGCGGCCTTCACGCGTCAACGTTTGGATCAACACCGCGATCGGCGTGCGCGGCTCGATCGGGCGTGAGGCCACCACAAAAACGATCGGCGCGGAGCGGGCCGCGGCCGCCGGTGAAGCCGCTGTGACACGCACCAGATAGCTCAACAACCCCAGCGTTGCCGCATCCGCCCACTGCACGTCGTCGAGGAAAATCACGATCGGCTGGAGCTGGGACAGCGCGATCAAGAATTGATGCACGCCCTCCCACAGGCGCGCCTCATCGGCGGCGGTCACGGTGCGCGTGGAGATTTCGGGAACCAGCCGCGCGACCTCGGCCAGCCACACTTCGGCGATGTGCAGTTGCTCGCGCAAGGCCGGCCAGTCGGGTTGTGCCAGCAAGCTGCGCAACACTTCGATGAACGGTTGATACGGCAGGGTCTGTTCCAATTCACGAGCGGCGCCGCGCAAGTGCAGCCCGCTCTGCAAACGCAGGAATTCATCGGCCAGACGTGTTTTGCCGATGCCGGGCTCGCCTTCAATTAACGCCAGTTGGTGCGCGACTGCTGCCTGGTGCAGCAGTTGGAGTTCTGTGGTACGGCCGATGAACGGCAGCGACCACGAATGACTAGCCAGCGATCGCGGTTGTTCTGCCAACAACCGGCCACGGATCACTGACAACTGATCACTGACGACGGATAACTGTTCCGGCTTGGGCAGTGTCTCGTTGATGATGGCGTCATACAACGCACGCGTCTCGGCCATGGGCGGCACACCCATCTCTTGGTCCAACAACTTGCGCAGCGTTTCGTAACGCCGGATCGCGCCGGTGCGATCACCCGCCAGGTAATGGACGCGCAGGGCCGTGCGCTGCACATCTTCTTGCAACGGTTCGAAGGCCAGCGCGCGATCGAGCGCTTCCAAAGCTCCCGGATAATTTTGTTGCTGTTCGTGCAGCGTCGCCAGCGCGATGAAGCCGCGAATGGCCAGACGTCGATAGTGCTCTTGCTGGGCCGTAAGCCAGTCTTCGAATTCAGCCGAGTCGCTCAAGGAGAAGCCGGTGAGAAAGTCACCGCGATAGAGTTGGAGGATGGCGGTTAGATGTTGGAGATTGGAAGTTGGAAGTTGTAAAGTGCGCCCGGCCAGCGCGGATTCAAACTTGCGCACGTCGATGTCAACGTCAGGCGCTATGGCCAGGGTGTCCTCCTCAGTCATGAACGCTGCGCCTAAGGCTCGTCGCAGGCCGTGCAGCGTGGTGCGCAGGACTTGCTGGGCCGAAGTGCGATCGCTGTCCGGCCAGAAGAAGGTCAGAATTTGCTCGCGCGTTAACGGCTTGTCGTGTGTGGCGAGGTAATACACCAGCGCGCGGCTTTTCTTGCGCGTGATGGTCAAGGGCTGATCATCGAGCAGGATGAGCGGTGGGCCGAGCAGTTGAATGGTGAGCATCATAAACATTTTTCGCGGTTGTGACGTGAGACCGTAAATCAAATCGGAAACTGGGAAACGTGCCAGGTCTTGATCGCTTGCGCCAGCTCCAGCGGCCTGTGCAACGGAATATCGTGAATGGTGTCGGTCATCCAGATCGTCTGACTGCGTGCCAATCTGGCTTCCGCTGTGGCGATGTTGCGGCGCTTGTTCTCCAACGTGTCGCGCGTGCGTGGGTCGTGCGGTTCAGGCGACACGGCGGGGATCATGAGCACTGGACACTGCACCTGGGTCCACAGTTCGGAGGGCCGATGCTCCCAGATGGCGCGGACCACTTGCATATGGTTGCTTTTTTGAAAGCGCGGGGCGATGGTGCCGTCGGCGCGGATTTCAAAGTTCTGCAGCGTGATCGCTTCGGCTTCAGGAGACCAGGCCGGCCCCAGCCACATTTTCATGCCGGCCCGAAATTCGTCTACGGGGGTGCCGATCAAATCCGGTGGCTCCAGAAACTTTTCGACGGTGGGCCAGTCCAGGCGATCGCCGATCTGGAGGAAGCCGCCGTCGATCAGAATCAAGCCGCTCACCGCAGCGGGCTGCTCGATCGCGTACTGCACGGCGACATTGCCCCCCCACGAATGCCCGGCCAACACCGCTCGATCGATTTTTAGCGCTTTGAAGAGTGCATTGAGGTCGGAAGTGCTGGTGGCCAGGTCATAACCGTTATCCGGCTTGTCACTCAACCCGTGCCCGCGCTGATCGATCGCGACGACGCGAAACGAATCGATCAACTTCGGCGCGAGCAAATCCCAGATGTGCGCTTGCGACGCCAGGCCGTGCAGCAACACCAGCCAGTCACTGCTTCCGCCCCAGTCGATCACATGAAACTTCAAATCATTAGCGTCAATGAATTTTTCTTCAGGCAAAGTCCCTCCGTGGTTTTCTACCGCCGAGCACGCGGAGTTCGCAAGAGACTATAAAAGACCTCCGCGATCTCTGCGGCCTTCGCGGTGAAAGTTCTACGTTGCTTCGACGACCTTGGCTTTGGTCAGCGCCAGCAAATCCTTCACGCCGAGCTGCACATCCAGCCCGCGTTGTCCACCGCTGACGTGGATGTGCTCGCAATCCAGCGCCGACCGATCGAGACACACCTCGAACGGTTTATGCTGCAGGGCCAACGCGCTGATACCGCCCACTTGCAAGCCCGTCAGCTTTTCGGCTTCGTCGTGTTTGGCGATGCGCAGTTTCTTTTCACCAAGCGACGCAGCCAGTTTTTTTAGATCGATTTCGTGCGGCGCAGCCACTAGCACCAACAGCGGCTTGCGCGTTTTGTCCTCGCGCAGCACCACGATGGTCTTATAGACCTGCTCTACCCGCACGCCGATCAGCTGCGCCACTTCGTCGGCAGAGTGAAACTGTGAGCCGTCGTATTCGGTAGTGGTATAGGCGACCTGACGAGCGTCCAGCAGGCGGGTGACGTTATTCTTGATGGCCATGTTGATGGTAAAGCGTGTGTGTGATGAAGCTAAGCTGGATGGCGATAGAGCTGTTGCTCTAAGATGAATTGTAGCACTTTAGGCGGGACGAGGTGCTCGACGGATCGGCCCGCCTGCAAGCGCTGGCGAATGTCGCTGGCCGAAATGTCGATCTCCGCGTGCTCGATCCAATCGAGGCGCGCGCGGAGTTGCGGCAAGGCCTGATCGAAGGTGGGCCAGGCGGGTTCGTAACCGGGCCGGCGGAGCACAGCCAGGCGGGCTAAGTGCAGGACGCGGGCTGGTTCGCGCCAGCGCAGCAGATCGCTTAACGAGTCTTCGCCCATGATGAACCACAACGCGGCGGTGGGATGCTGCCGTTGAACGATGGCGAGGAGATCGGCTGTGTAGTGTGGCCCGGGGCGATCGAGATCGACGCGGGACAAGGCGAAGTGTGGCCGATCGGCGATGGCCAGCTCGACCAGGCGCGCGCGTTGTTCCGGCCTGGTCGATGGTTCACCTTGCTTCAACGGCTGCACGCCGACAGGCGCAAAGAGCACGCGATCGAGTTGCAGCTGGGCCAGCGCAGCCTCGGCCATTTGGAGGTGGCCAAAGTGAGGGGGATCGAAGGTGCCGCCGAGGATGCCGAGACGCATGCTAAGTGACAAGATCGTTTTCACTCCTCAGCGCGCAGCCTCTCTGTGGGACTCGTCACGCAGCCGTGATCAGCTGAGGCAGCACGTCTCGCACGTCATTTAGAGAAGACATGATGCGATCTGCCTGTGAGAGATCGAGTTGCGCCACGCTGTGATCGGGCACGGCGATGCAGTACATGCCGCCTGCTTTAGCGGCCTGTACTCCTGCCGAGGCATCTTCCAATACCAGGCAGTGCTGCGGCTCGACGTTGAGGGCGCGTGCGGCGGCGAGAAAAACATCGGGTGCAGGCTTGCCGTGCGCTACTTGATCGCCGGTGATGATGACGCTGAACCGATCGCGCAGGCCGTTCACGCGCAGCACCGCTTCCACGTAGGGGCGGATGCCGCTGGAGGCGATGGCTTTCTTCAAGCCGCGTCGATCCACTTCATCCAACAATTCCACTAGCCCCGGCATGGGTTTAACGTTCCCGGCCAGGTGCGCGATCTGATATTCGGTCTTGGCCTCGCTCAGACCCGGCACGGTATCAGGCAGCTGGTACTTGTCGATCAATGTGCGGGCCGTCGCATCGATGCGCCGGCCCAGAATGCTGTCGATGGTCAGCTGATCGAGCTGCACGCCGCGCTCTTTCAACACGGCCTCCCACGAGGCCAGCGAATGTGGCTCGCTGTCAAACATCAAGCCGTCCAAGTCAAAGAGAATTGCTTGAATCATGTTGCTCCGAATGCCTCACCCACCCCTCCCGGCCTCCCCTCCTCTCCTGCGCCTGCACAGGAGAGGGAGGGGAGGTGGCACGTAGTGCCGGAGGGGAGAGTGAGGTTAGTCCTGCCATTCCAGTTCGTAGTCCGCGCCAATCCACACGGTGTCACCTTCTTGCACGCCCGCGGTGCGCAGCGCCTCAATGACGCCGAGTTTGGTAATAGCCTTGTGAAAGGCCATCAATGATTCTTCGGAGTCGAAGCGGTGGCGGCTGGCGAGTTTCTCCACTGGCTGTCCGGTGACATGCCAACTGCCGTCGTCACCCCGCGTGATGGTGAACGGCTCCGCCCCGGCTTCCAGTTTAATCACGGGGAGGGTTTCCAGTTCCAACGGCGCCGGCTCAGGCAGTTCTTTCAGCAGCTGCACCGCGCGATACATCAATTCGCGCGTCTGGGTATGCGCGGCGGCGGAGATCGCCAGAGCCTCGATGCCGCGCTGTTTCAAGAGCGGCTGGACCTTCTTCCAGTTGTCCTGTGCTTCGACCAGATCGATCTTGTTGAACGCGACGAGCTGCACTTTATGGGCGAGCCCATGACCGAACGCGGCCAGCTCGGCGTTGATGGTCTCGAAGTCGGCGATCGGATCGGGCTGCGATCCGTCGAGCAGGTGAATCAAAATGCGCGTGCGCTCGATGTGGCGCAGGAACTCGTGGCCCAATCCTTTGCCCGCGCCCGCCCCTTCGATCAAGCCGGGGATGTCGGCGATGACGAACGAAGTCTCCCGATCGAGATCGACCACGCCCAGATTCGGCTCGAGCGTCGTGAACGGGTAGGGCGCGATCTTCGGGCGGGCCGCCGTGGACGACGCGAGCAGCGTGGATTTGCCGGCGTTGGGTAAACCGACCAGCCCGACATCCGCGATCAACTTCAGCTCCAGCTCGAGCGTGCGCTCTTCGCCGGGCAGACCGTTGGTCGCCATGCGCGGCGCTTGATTCGTGGACGTCGCAAAGCGCGCATTGCCTTTGCCGGGCGTGCCGCCTTTCGCTACGAGTAATTCGGCCTTGGGCTGTGTGAGGTCGCCCAACACTTCATGTGTCTTGGCATCGCGCACCACGGTGCCGGGTGGCACGGGAATGCGCAGGACTTTGCCGTTAGCGCCGGTCATGTTCTTGTTGCGGCCATCGCCGCCGTGCCCCGCTTTGAACTTGTGATGATGGCGGAAGTAAACCAGCGTATTGACTTTGGGGTCGACGAACAAGATCACGTCGCCGCCATGTCCGCCATCGCCGCCGGACGGACCGCCGAAGGGTACATATTTTTCGCGGCGGAAGGCCACGGCGCCATCGCCGCCTTTGCCTGCCGCGATCTGAATTTGGGCTGTATCGAAGAACATGAGCATCCTGTTGAGTCGTAAGATGGGCTAATGCTACCACATTAACGTGATACGTGATACGCGCGGCATCCAGCAACCGGGTTCTCCAACCCGATCGTTCAGTCTGCCGAGATCGAGCGGCCCGGTTGCTCA